>NZ_JAPDDT010000005.1:300000-400601 GCF_025950235.1 Luteolibacter arcticus
GCTCTTGAAGGCATTCACCGCAATCGCCCCGATGATCGGGCCGAAGAGCGTGCCACGGCCTCCGACGGCCACCCACACGACGGCTTCGAGCGACTTCTCCGTCATCATCTCGCTGGGATTAATGATGCCGACCTGAGGGACGTAGAGTGCCCCGCCAATGGCCGCGATCATGCCGCTGATGACGAAGACGAAGAGCTTGAAATTCGCGGCCGAGTAACCGGAGAAGAGCACTCGGTTCTCGCTATCCCGGATCGCACGCTGGATCAGGCCATAGCGCGAAGTCGTCAGCCACTTGCAGAAGATGAAGACCAGCACCAGCGTGACCGCGGACGCGATGTAGAGCATGCGCTTCGTCTCCGGCAGCCGGATGTCCGCACCGAGGATGCTGCGGAAGTCGGTGAAGCCATTGTTCCCGCCCATGTAGAGTTCATTGCGGAAGAACATCAGCGCCGCGCCGTAGGTCAGCGCTTGCGTGAGGATCGAGAAATAGACCCCCTTGATGCGAGAGCGGAAGGCAAGGTAGCCGAAGATGCCGGCCAACAGGCCAGGCAGCAGGAAGACCATCAACGCCGCGAACGGGAACGAATGGAAGGGCTCCCAGAAGCCGGGCAGTTCCTTCCGCCCCATGAAGTCCATGAAATCGGGCAGCGCGCTTTTGTAAACGGCATCCGGCCCGATCATCAGCATCAGGTGCATGCCGAACATGTAGCCACCGAGCGAAAAGAACAGCGATTGACCGAGACAGAGCAAGCCGGTGTAGCCCCATAGCAGATCCACGGAAATGGCGAGGATCGCGTAGCAGAGATACTTGCCCCAGGTATTGAGATAGAAGTCTTCGATCACGCCCGCTGCATTGAGCGCAGGCATCCCGACCACGAGGAAGAGCGCGACGGCGGCGAGGCCAATGGTCGGAGCCTTGGCAGAGAGCGAGGTATTCATCAGTCGAGGCTACGGGAGCGGGTGGCGAAGAGGCCCGAGGGCTTCCACTGGAGGAAGAGGATGATGGCACCGAGCACGAGGATCTTGCCGGTGACTGGATCACCAAGGATCTGCTGGAGCGACTGGTCGGCCATGCCGATGCCAAGCGCGCTGATCACGGTGCCGAAGATATTCCCCACGCCGCCGACCACGACGGTCATGAAGGAGTCCACGATGTAGTCCTGGCCGAGATTCGGCCCGACGTTGCCGATCTGGGAAAGGAACGCGCCCGCGAGCCCGGCGAGGCCGCTGCCGAAGGCAAAGGTCATCATGTTCACGCGCTCCGTGCGAATGCCCATGCAAGCAGCCATGCTGCGGTTCTGCATCACGGCGCGAATCAGCAGCCCGAGCGAGGTCTTGTTGAGCGTCGCCCAGGTCAGGAAGATGATCAGCACCGCGAACCCGATCACGAACACGCGGTTCCAGCCGAAGACGATGTCATTCACGGTCCAGTTCCCCGAGAGGAAGCCCGGGCTGTCCACCTGCACATTGTTCGCGCCGAAGATCAGGCGGAAGAGCTGCTGCATCACCATCGAGACACCCCAGGTCGCGAGCAGCGACTCAAGCGGCCGCTTGTAGAGGAAGCGGATGATCCCTCGTTCCAAAACCAGCCCGACCAAAGCGGCGGTCAGGAAACTCGCGGGGATCGCAATCAGGAAGTAAGCATCCCCAGCGAATCCGGAGAGGTTCCACTTCGCGAAGATGTTCTGCACGATGTAGGTGGTATAGGCACCCACCACGATGAGTTCGCCGTGGGCCATGTTGATCACGCCCATCAGGCCGAAGGTGATCGCAAGGCCGATCGCGGCAATCAGCAGGATGCTGCCTTTGGAAAGTCCGCGGAACACCGTGCCGGCGGAGTTCACGAACGAAATGTGCGAGTCGATCTCCGTCTGGGCCGCGTCGCAGGCCGCAACCAGGCTGACCTGACCGGCTTTCTCCGCATCGCCCCGCACGGTCTTGATCGCGCCTTGCGAGGCGATCGAGCCCATCGCGCCAAGCTCCTTCACGGCGACATCGCGGACCGCCGCGTCCTCGGATCGCAGCTTCAGCATCGCGATGGCCTCGGCGAGCGCGTCCTTGATCTTGCCGCTCTTCTCGGTGGCCGCGAGTTGTTCCAGCAGCGGGAGCTTCGCCAGATCCTGCTCCAGCCCCGTGTCCTGCACAGCCCGCATCCGCTTGGCGATGTCCGGGGAAGAGAGCGCGAGGCGGTCGGTCACGCCCTTCATCACGCGGCGCAGCGATGAATCGGTGTCCGCCATGTAGAGGTCATCCTTGGTCACCCGCAGCGGTGTGCCGTCTTCCGCGGTGACCGGCTTGCCGTCGGCGAGCGCCGCCATCGTGACTTTCCCGTCACCGTCCGGCTCGCCGCCCAGCAGCACCGCCAAGTTGTTCCCCGCGGCATCCTGATATTGATAAATCTCGCCCTCTTTCCATTTCGTGAGCAGCGGGACCACCTCGTCCGCGCTCGCTGTGGCAAGGGATTCCACGAGCGCCTTTTGCTGGTCCACGTCCATCAGGACCGTGGCTTCGGCGACGATTTCCCGCGGTGTCTTGGCGGCGGGTTCTTGCGCGGAAAGCGGCAGCGAGGCAAAAAGTCCCGTCAAAAGAACAAGCCACGCGCACAGCCTGACGCCGGCAATTCCCATTCTCCCTGAAGGTGCGAGTGACATGGTGAATCTACGCAAGAGCACCCGCCGTGCCACTCCACCCCGCCGTCTCTGTCACCTCTTCCCACCCGGCTTCCGCAAAATCGGACGAGCTGGTACGGAAATCGCATCCCCGTCGCCCGGGCTCGACAAATCCGCCCGGCTAGCCCAACCCTAACTGCGGTAGCCACCCCCCAAACCGCCACGCTATCAGCGACATTCCCTTTCATCCCGCAGCACCCATGTCCGGATCCTTTCTCCCGAAACCATTCTCCCACGCCTACGAGATCGACCCGAAGTTCTCGAAAAGCGCCGTCTATTTCTCCTGCGAATTCGCGATCGACCAGATCTTCAAGATCTACTCGGGCGGCCTTGGCTTCCTCGCCGGCTCTCACATGCGCTCCGCCGCCGCACTCCGCCAGAATCTGTGCGGCATCGGCATGCTGTGGACCTACGGTTACTACGATCAGGCCCGCGGCGAGGAGCGCGAGATGGCCGTGCAGTTCCGCAAGAAGCACTACGCCTTCCTGCAGGACACCGGCATCAAGTTCCAAGTGCCGGTCCACGGCCACCCGGTGTGGGTGAAGGCGATGTTCCTCCCGGGCGATATCTTCGGCACCGTGCCGATGTTCTTCCTCACCACGGATCTGGACGAGAACGACCACCTTTCCCGAGCCATCACGCATCGTCTCTACGACAATGACCCCCTCCGCCGCATCGCCCAGTACATCGTCCTCGGTGCCGGTGGCGCGAGGCTGCTGGAGGAACTCGGCGTGGATCCCGAAGTCTGGCACCTCAACGAAGCCCACGGCTTGTCCGCTGCATTCCGCGTCTTCGAACGCACCGGAAACGTGGATGAAGTAAAGAAGCGCTTCGTCTTCACCACCCACACGCCGGAAGAAGCGGGCAACGAGAAGCACGACTTCAAGCTGCTCCATGACTTCACCTTCTTTGGCAACGTGGCGATGGATACGATCCGCGGCATCACCGGCATCGACGGTGACGTCTTCAATCACTCGCTCGCCGCGCTGCGCCTGAGCCACCTGTCCAACGCGGTCTCGAAGCTCCACGGCGACGTCTCCCGCAAGATGTGGGAGCACTTCCCGAACATCTGCCCGATCACCCACATCACCAATGCCCAGAACGCTCGCTTCTGGAAGGACAAGGGGCTGGAGAACTCGCGTCAGGAAAGCGACATCCACACGCTCGCCACCCGCAAGCGCGAGCTGAAGGCGAACCTCTTCCAAACCGTCGCGAACCAAACCGGCAAGCTCTTCAACCCCGACGTCCTCACCATCGTGTGGGCCCGTCGTTTCGCCGGCTACAAGCGCCCCGACCTGATCACCCGCGACATCCGCCTGTTCCGCTCGCTGGTGAACAACAACGAGCGCCCGGTGCAGGTCATCTGGGCCGGCAAGCCGTTCCCCTTCGACTTCGGCGCGATCGAGACCTTCAACCACCTCGTCCAGACGACCAAGGACTTCCCGAATGTCGCCGTGCTCGTCGGCTATGAGCTGGAACTCTCGCGCCAGTTGAAATACGGCGCGGACATCTGGCTGAACAACCCGGTGGTCACCCGCGAAGCCTCCGGCACCTCGGGCATGACCGCCGCGATGAATGCCTCGGTCAATCTCACGACCTACGATGGCTGGGTCTGCGAATTCTCCAAGGACGGTCACAACAGCTTCATCATCCCGCCCGCCGACCCGAGCCTCGACCCGGAAGCGCGCGACCGCCACGACCTGCTCGGCTTCTACGATGCCATGGAGCAAAAGATCCTCCCGCTCTACTACGGCGATCCCGACGGTTGGTGGAAGCTGGTGCTCAACTCGATGAACGAGGTGGTGCCCTTCTTCGACTCCGACCGGATGGTCACGGAGTACTACGAGAAGATCTACGCGTGAGGAGGACCGGCCTCCCGGTGAGGGACACTGGCAGCAGTGACCTTTTTCGTCCCAACGGGATGGTCATTCTCCGTCCCAACGGGACGGCTCATAACAGCCCGGCACGAAGTGCCGGGTGGACCGCCAGCAAGCATGGTGTCCCAACGGGACACCTCATGGGGGGTGCGGCGGATTCACCCCCAAGCTCCCGCCCATCTGTGTTGGTCCCGTGTATGTCCGACGCAGAGCGCCATTCAATGCGAGCCCGGATCCGGTCCGGGAATACGGCCGTCAGAAGCATGAGGCGTCACGTTGTGACGCGATCGGTTTATCCTGCCCACCCGGCACTTCGTGCCGGGCTCTTATGACTCGTCCCGTTGGGACGAAGAAGCGATCGGCAAACTGGGAACGCGGGATTTATCCCGCCTGGATGGTAGGTTCACCCGACCGGTCAATCGGAATTAACCCCGCGCTCCCAGTGGACCTTCAGTAACCTCGTTTCTCTAACAACTGCGCCGCGATGCTGATCGCGATCTCTTGCGGATCGTTGCCACCGATCGGCAAACCGAGTGGGCAGGTGATCTTCTCTAACAAATCCTCCCCGGCGCCTGCTTCTCTCAAGTCACGGAGCAAGGCGGCCCGCTTCGACGCACTGCCGATGACCCCGAGAAACGGAATGCCGGGATACCGCGCCAGCACCTCGCGCAAGACTGGCACATCACTGGCGTGACCCTTGGTGATGGATAGCACGAATGACTGACCGGTGACCAACTCGACGCCATCCTCGAAGACCGTCACGGGGTGCGTCGCCATATTCTTCCCCGCTGGCAGCCGCGACAGCCAATCGGCACGGGTATCGATCACATCGATCCGGCAGGAAAGCGGCTGCAGCACCGGCACCAGCGCCTGCACGATGTGACCGGCACCGAAGATGACGATATGCCATGGCGGCCTCGCGGCGACGCGCTCGAACAGCAGCGTCATCTCCCCGCCGCAGGTCATGCCGATGTCGCGCTGGAGATTCCAGCAGACGAGGCGGGTGGTTTCCTCCGATGAATCTAGTAGTTCAGTCCCCTCGGCAAGCGCACGTGCTTCGATCCGCCCACCGCCGACCGTGCCACTTTGCAGGCCATCACGGGTGACGAGCATTTTCGCCCCGGCCTCGCCCGGCACGCTGCCACGCGCGGCGGCAACGGTGACGACGACGACATCGGTGCCGGTTTCAGTGAAGCGGGCGATTTCCTGCCAAGGCGTCATGTGAGTCAATGTAGCGTCGGTCTATGACCGTCGCACTTCAGCGGCATCGGCCGCATCGGGAGATTCTGTTTTCGGATGCACAAGGATGCGGCTGATGCCGCCAGTTTCCGACGGTCATAGACCGCCGCTACATTTTATAAGTTCATCGCACGATCACCGCCTCGATTTCGCCGTGTGGCTCATCGGTAGGCAGCAGCACGCAGCTTTGCCCCGGCCGGCCGAGCTTGGCGAGATCAAGCCCGAGGAAGTGGACGTTCGGCATTTTCAGTTCGATCCGCGAAATGGCCGGCACGCGTTCCAAGGCGACCTCACCAATCTGATAGAGCGTGCGCTGTACCGAGGGGCTGTAGGTCGTGGCGAAGACCTCATGCGCGGCGGCAAGGATCGCCATGTCCGCCGCCACGAAGTCTTCTGTTAGATTTATGAACTCCCATTCCGCCGCCAAACGCGTGGCAAAGACGCGGTCGGTGGTCGGCGGCAGGGTGGTAAGCTCGCAGACATTGTAGCCAGCGAAGCCGGACTGCGTGCTCTTCATCACGAGATGCCCGCGAATGCCTGACGAAAGTTGCGGCGCTTTCCCGCGGAAAAATGCCGCCCGCGAAAACGGCTCCCCATTCCCAGCGTGAACGAAGGCATGCGGGTGCGGCTTGCCTTCGATGCTCATGCGCTCCCACTTCCGCTCGCGCAGCTCGACCTCCACGCCAGCGAGGTGCGCGTACTTCGCGAGGAAGTGCTCGCCGATGATCTTCGCAAAACTCGTCCGGCAGGTTTCGAGATGATCATGAGCCAGCACGTGGACGGTGTTCTTCACCGTGTCCGTCGGCACGACCGACGAGTTGTCTTCGGAAAGATAGGAGCCCGCCAGCTCGCCGTGGAGAAGCACATCCGCCTCGAGCTCGCAGACATCGTGGTGCGAGTCGTCATGCCGCAGGACTTTCATCACGCGGACGCGGAACTTGCCGTAGCGATTGGATTCAAGCGTTGCCACGAATGGAATGGGTGGGGATCGTGTCGAAGTGAGGACTCTAACGGTCGATGCGTTGAATGCGATGCCAAAGGCAGAGTTCGTGGCCTGTCTCGGCGGGATCTACGAGCACTCGCCGTGGGTCGCCGAGCAGACCGCCGGGGAGCGTCCTTTCGCCGGGAAAAAGCACATCGCGGACCGGATGCGCGCGGCCGTGGAAAACGCCGATGACACTGCGAAGCTCGCACTCATCCGCGCCCATCCGGATCTGGCCGGCAAGCTCGCCCGCGCTGGCACGCTGAGCGCGGAATCGACCCGCGAGCAGGCAGGCCTGGGACTCGACCGGCTTTCCGACGCGGAGTTCGAACGCTTCACCGGGCTGAACACCCGCTACCGCGAGCGCTTCGGCTTCCCCTTCGTCATCTGTGTGCGGCTGACCGATAGGCCGGGCATCGTCGCGGCCTTCGAGCGGCGGCTTGAAAATGACGCCGAAGCGGAAATGGCGGAGGCGCTTCGGCAGATCCACCACATCGCCCGGCTGCGGCTCGATGACTTGGTGACAGATTCGTAGGATACCTACGCGATCGCGTACTTGATCTCATGGGAGGATGTGTTTAGCGTCACTGTCGCTCACCCCTCCCTCCCCCATGAAACACCGTATCTGCCTTGCATGGTTCGGCGACCTTGACGTCCCACAGCGCCAGCAGTCGAAGCCGAAAAAGCAATCCTCCGCGACCCCGGCCCAGTCTTCCCGCCGGACTTCGCAACCGAAGGTCAAGGAAGCCGCCGAGCTGCGCCGCATGTTTGGCCGCGACTGACCGGGCCCGAGCCGGAGGCTGACATTCAGCCCGCCTTGGCTCGCTTCCGCAGTCCTGCGAGCACCAGCTCCGCCAATGGCGAGAGCTTGCCTCGCCATGCCGCGGCGATTGTTAATTCGGGACACTCCGGGATCTGCCACGCGCGGGTTCCCTTGGGAGTCACGATGCCCGGTGCTTTCACGCTGAGGCCCGCGCCGAAACCACCGGCGACGTAGGCGTGGACGAGCTCGAGCGAGTTCACCTCGATCCGCGAGGGCCAATCCAGCTTGGCCTTGGCCAGCGCCCGGGCGAACAAGCGGGTCATCGCCGCGTCCGCCGGCGGGCGGATCAGCGGCAAATCCACCGCCATCCCGTGCATCCCGGATCGGGCAATCTGATAAGCTTCCGGTAGCAGCAGGAGCAGCGGCATCGAAATCAGCACCTCGGTGCGGATGCCCGCGGGTGCCCGGCCTTCCAGCTCACAAACCGCCAGATCGACCTGTTCCGCCTCCAGCAGCGCAAAGGCGGCGCGCTGGTCGGCATCGACCAGGCTGAGCTCCAGATCCGGCCGGGCCTTGCGCACCGAGGCGAGCACATCCGGCAGATGCCGGCGGATGATCGTGGCGGGTGCCGCCAGGCGCAGCCGCCGCGAAGCCTTGCCCGCGATCTTGGCCGCCATGTCCGGCAGTGCGCTGAAGAAAGGCGTGAGGAATTCGTACAGCTCCCGTCCCTCCGGCGTCAGCTTGAAGGGCCGCCGCTGGAATAACCGCACGCCCAGATCGTTTTCCAAAAGCGTGATCTGCCCGCTGATCGCCGGCTGCTGGATGCCATACGGCATGCTGCGCGAGGCCGCGGTGATGCCGCCGTTGAGCGCGACATGATAGAACAGCTCGAGGTGGTGAAGATTGGGCGTCACGCCGTGCATCCAATCCGAAGCGATTGATCCAGCCTAGGATTTCCTCTCGGCCCAACGGTGCTAGCGTCCACCTGTGGACCGGAGCGACCTCATCGTGCTGGCATTCGATGGCGACTGCCTGATGTGCAGCCGCAGCATCCGCTTCCTCGCCGAGCACGACCCACGGCGGCGTTTCCGCTTCGTGAAGCTCCAGAGCCCACTCGGCCAGAGCATGGAGGAAAGGGCCGGCACGGGAGTCCTGAACACGGCCCTGGTAGAAACCGACGGTCAGATCTTCTCCCGCTCGGATGCCGTCCTGCGAGTCATGCACGGACTGGGCGGCCAGTGGCGGATCCTCTCGTGGATCGGTCGCTTCATCATTCCCCGCACCTTCCGGGATCGGGCCTACGATTTCATCGCCGCCCGCCGGCACAAGTGGTTCGGCAAAGGCGACGCCTGCTCCATGCCCTCGGAGGCACTGCGGGAACGCCTGCTGTGACCCTCCTCGAGTACAAGAGTAGGCCGCCAAGGTCCCACCCTTGGCGGCCCGAATCATTTCCTGCCCACACCCATGGACTGCGGAAGCGATTTGTGCTGTTCACCCTTACATGAAAACAACGCAGAGCGCGGTCTTCATGGTCATAGACCCTTCAGGTTTTCAGACGTTCAAAGTTTCTGAGAAGTTTTTCAAAATCCCCTCACGGAGCTTGGAACACCGCGCGGAAGAACTGGGTTCCACCGCTGCGGGGGGCTTGGAACTCAAAGTCGTCGGCATCCGCCGCCACGGGGATGGGCGTGCTGGCCCAAGGAGCTAGTAGGCCTTCCGAGGTCTCCAGGGAAAATGTCCCGCCGGTGATCACGCGGTTCAGCTTCAGCGTGACCGTGGCTTCATCCATGGTGACGAGCATCATCTCCAGCCGGGACATCGGGTCCACGGGATCGAAGCCGAGCAGCATTTCCTCCCGGTTCGCCACGCCGTCATCATCGGGATCGGCAGCCGGGAGAGCATCGTCGCCGGTCAGCCCGTGGCCCGCGGCCCAAGCCGGATAGGGGTCGATGCTGAAGGTCACGCGGATGACGGGATTGGCCCCGCTGCCGTAGTCCACCGAAGCCGACATGTGGGGAGCCAGCGGGCCTTCGAAAACGAATGCCGGTTGGCTGGGCAGCACGCCCTGATAGGCGACGACCGGATACGCCACGCCGGTGGCGGGCACCGTCTCCGAAACCACCGTCAGCGTGCCGCCGGTGCATGCGTAGCTTCCGGACAGCGTTAGCGGCGCGACCGTGGCGAGCGGGAGCCGCAGCGTGCCGCCGGTCTGGGTGAGCGAACCGACCGCGACCGCGGTCTCCCCAAAGCTGAGGCTGCCTGCGGAAAGCGTCAGCTTCAGCGAGGCATCGAGCGCACCGGTCAGGCGCAGGACCGCCAGGCCGGTTTTGATAAGCCTGAGCTGCGTCCCCAAGCCGCCGGCAAACGTGGCGTCGGTGGTTTGCTGGACCGTCAGGGCCGAGGAGACGCCGCTGCCGGAAATCGTGCCGGTGCTGCCGGAAAGATTTCCGATGGAGGAGGCGGCATTCCCCAAAGTCACCGCCGGGCTGCCGCCGGAAAGCGTGAGACTGGCGGCCGGATTGACCCACGGCCGGTTAAGCTGGAGCACGGAGGTCGCGCCATTCATCACGACCCCGGCGAGAGAATTGAGGCCACCCGATGCGTCATTGATCAGTCGCGAGCGGGTACCCACCGTGACCGTACCAGTGCCGAGCGCGTTGGCAGCTCCGGCGCGCAAGCCAGCGAAGTCGTCACCGCTGGCCAGATGATCCACTGCCCAATCGCCGGTGAAGGAATTGTTCGCAGAGTTGACCGAGACCTGGCGGATATCCCCCGCGAGCACTACTGCGTTGCTTTCCGAAACGATCGCAATGTGGCCGCTGCCGGACAGCGCTCCGGTGAGGCTCGCGCTGTTCGCGTAGCTGCCACCCGTGATGCGGAGAAAGGAGCTGTCGGCATTCGTGATCGCGGCGGAGACGGTGTGGGTCGAGCTTCCGGTCGAGGCGCTAAAGCGGATCGCCCCGCCCCCTTCCAAGGTCACGGGAGGCAAGTTGTAGGAGACATTTTGGTTCTGGCTTGCGTGGAGCCTCGCCAGATTGAGCGTGCCGCCGTTTTGGATCCGCAGGCTGCGGGCGAAGAAGGCCTGGCTATTTATACCGGTGTTGTTCGACGTCACGAGGTGCGCCACGGCGTAGTCATCTCCCGTCCCCTGGGTGCCAGCGACCGGAGCGGCTGCGCCGCTCGTCCAGGTCGTATCAGCATTCCACGGTCCATTCGCGATCGAGGTATAGTGGTCGTCGATGACCAGAGTCGCCGAGGCAGGACTGCCGGCGACGAACGACGAGGTCGGCGTGGGCGTCAGCGTGACCGTTTTGACAGGCCCTGGTGGGGCTGCGATGGGCGTCAAAGTGACCGTCCCGCTCAACTCCCCGGCTTGCAGCCAGATGCTGGTCGGCAGCGGTTGATAATCGGTGCCGGTCACCCCGCTCCCCGAAATGCTGAAAGGAACCGTCAAATTGCCAATCGGATGGCTGCGCGTGATGACGAAACTCGCTGCCACTGGACCGGAGCGCGAAGGCACGCCGGAGGTGGTGACCGTTACCTCGGGCAGTGGCGGCTGGAGGGCGGTGAAGCTCACCGGTGCCGAATCAATCGAGTAGCCCCAATCGCCGAAATTCGCCCGCGCCGTCACCGTGCGTGGCCCCGGATTCAGCGCGGCCACGGTGCATTGGTAGGGCTCGCTGGTCGCGTTGCCGACCACGGTGGTGCCGTCGAGGAAATCGACGCTCTTCACCAGATGGCCGCCTTCGGAGACCTCCGCTTCGAGCACCGCATTGAGCGGTTGGATCGATGACCCGGCAATCGGCTCGTGGACGTGCAACTCGGGCGGATGCGTCGCCTGCTGGTAGAGCGACTCGATGTGCGCGGGGGAGAGGGTCTGGTTATAGACGCGCACGTCATCCAGCCAGCCCTTGAAATAACGCGCCGGGTTCCCCGGTTCCCACGCAAGATACATCCAGCTGTTGAAGGCCTCCGAGGTAATCTCCGTGGCGTGGGTGGCGCTCTGTAGGCCCGCCGCCGTCCGCAGGTGCAGCGTCACTCCCGTCGGCGAGACCGCCATCGCCGCGAGGCACCATTCGCCATCCGGCACCGTCAGCGCCGGCGAGGGCGCAAAGGTGTAGCCCGCATCGTTCCAATGGTAGCGCAGCTCATGGCCCTCTCCGAAGCCAAAGCCCGCCGCCGACGAGCCGCCGCGGGTGAACACGAAGGGAGCCCACGGGTTCTGCGCGCCATTGCGCTTCACCCATGTGGTCATGGTCAGCGTGGCGGTGTTGTAGTTGGGCGCCGGGAATGAGCTCTCGCCGCCACCGCCATTGAAATACGCACCGCGGCCGGTCACCGCATTCGCTCCGGGCTCACCGGGCACCACGCCACTGAACTGGCGGAAGCCATTGTGCGAGGATCGCCGCGCGTTGATCACCCCAAAGCCGTCGTAGATGCCTTCGTCGAGATTCCAATGGTCCACGGGGAACAGCGACTCCCCGACCGGACCGACCGCCACGTAACCGGTGCCGGTACGCCCGGTGACATCCTGGATGCGGTAGGAGAAGCTGTCCGTCCCGGTGGTGAAGCCGGTCGCCGGGGTATAGACGATTTCATCGCGCCCGCCGGGACCGGTGCCCACCGAGCGCACCAGCGTGCCCCCCTCGACCGACAGTGAAGGGAAAGAGAGCAGCGTGAGGGCGTCGCCATTCGAGTCGGAGTCATTCGCCAGCACGTCGATCGCCACGTTGCTGCCGCTCAGGAAAACCGCGCGGTCCATGTTTGCCCGCGGTGGCAGGGGAAAGGCGTAGGGGCCGAGGGCGTCCAGGATGCCGGTCCGGCCGTTACGGTGGGAGATGATCTTCGCAAGCTCCGAGGAGGAGAAGCGCGACAAGGAATTGTCCGACATGATCGTCGGCCCCTCCGGCTTGCCGCCGCCCTCGTAGTGGCTGGAGCCCCAATTGTGACCGGCTTCATGACGCCAGATCACCGAGAAGTCGCCATTCACGTCGGTGCCGTTCGCCGAGTAGCGGCTGGCCGTGCCAATCACCCCGACATAAGCCAAGCCACCCCCCGCCCCCGGCCGGGCCACCAGCGCAAGGTCGTGCGTCGTGCCGACAGGCACCACTGAAGTCCACTGTGTCCGCAGTTCCGGCAGCAGTCCGCTGGTGCTTGCCCCGTGCACCACGTACGGGTCGGTGGCCGACGAAGAACGGACGATCACCTTGCCGATCCGGTGCAGCAGCGCGGCATCCCGGAGATAGGAGAGGTTGGACGCCATCACCGAAAATTCCGCCATCTCCACGGCGGCATCCACGTCCGAACCCGTCGTCACGTACTGCTGGTTCGTCGCATCGATCCCGACTTCCGCTTCGCGCACGATCGAGCCCGCGCCGCCGGCACCGGTCACGGTGGTCGGCCACACCGGCTGCCAATTCGTGCTCCCGCGGATCGACGCGGTGCTGCCGGTGCTGCTCCATTCGACGCCGCTCTCAAAGCTGATCCGGCACAGCAACGTGCCGTCCGGCTTCAGCAGGCCCGCGGCAATCGCGCCCGGCTGATTGGCGATCGTCCCGAAGTAGATCCGCGACTCGCGCGGGGTGTAGGCGTTGAACGCGCCCGCATCGTCCTGCACCAGCACCCCGAAATTCGTGCTCCGGATCGGATGGGCGACAAAATCCACCGTCACCGATTCGCTCGCCGTGGCGACGGCGCGGCGGAACGATGCCGGGGGCGCTTGCCCGAAGCCACAGGACAGGGAGGCGGCGGCGAAGAGACCCGACAACCGCACGATGCGTGGGATGAAGGCGCGAATACGGGGAGGATTTTCCATCACTTGAGGGATCCTTAGGCGTCGAACTATGCCACGATAAGGCGAAATTCTTCAAAAAATCCGGCGAACC
This sequence comes from Luteolibacter arcticus, assembly GCF_025950235.1. Classification (NCBI taxonomy): domain Bacteria; kingdom Pseudomonadati; phylum Verrucomicrobiota; class Verrucomicrobiia; order Verrucomicrobiales; family Verrucomicrobiaceae; genus Neoluteolibacter; species Neoluteolibacter arcticus. The sequence continues at coordinate 313,416 of NZ_JAPDDT010000005.1, forward strand.
GTGCTCATCCGTGACCCCGCAACGGTACAAGAGTAGGCCGCCAAGGTCCCACCCTTGGCGGCCCGAATCATTTCCTGCCCACACCCGTAGGCTGCAGAAGCGATTTTGTGCTGTTCACCCTTACATGAAAACAACGCGGAGCGCGGTCTTCATGGTCATAGACCCTTCAGGTTCTCTGACGTTCAAAGTTCCTGAGAAATTTTTGAAACTTCCCGCAAGGCCCGGTCGAACACCACCGTTTTAAATAAAGTCGACGTTCCTTAACCTTTGTGATTGAAGCTGCGGCCATGCGACGCCTCCTTTCGCTGGTTCTCCCGTTGGTTCTGTTGGTTGGAATTGCCCTCTGGTGGCTCGGCCGGGATACCCCGGCTCCTCCATCCGGGAGGGCGGTCGAAGCGACGAAGACCCTGCCTCCCGTCGCCGACCCGGCGCTGGAGCAATGGCTGAACGATCACCGCGAGGTCCGTGAAATCCCCACGACGGATCTGCAGCAGGCCGTGACGCTGGCGACGGAGCGCAAGGCCCGAATGCTCCAGTGGATCGCAGCCGACCCCGCGCAGGCCTTGGCACAGGCAGTGACGCCGACCCAGTACGAGGCGCTGCCAGAGCCCCTCAAGCCGTGGTTCGAGCGACCGTTCGTGGCGCTCGCCACGCTGCGCGTGCTGCCGGTGTGCGCGGATGGGGCTCCTGCCGAGCCGATGCGGATTCTGGAAATGGAGGGCCGGAGTTGGGATGCCTCGGTCTTTGGCTGGCGGAAGCGCCAGTTGACCAAGGAGGGCACCCCGCTCGCCGGCATCACGCTGGATGGGGTGGCGGCGATTGCGGAGCACGCCTTCGCGCCGGTCGCTGCGGACGAAGTCGCGGCCCACGCCGCGCTGCCGCTTGGCAATCAGGATCCGACCCGCGATTTTTCCACCGGCGAAGTGCTGGGCGACCGTCCGGTCACCGCCTTGGCGGCCGGCAAGCGTTTCCTTTTTGCCGATTCATCCTCCCTCGATGAGGCGAACCAGAAGATGGCGCAGCTGGATGAATCCGTGTCGCCGACCCACGGTTCGAACGTGGTGTTCGCCCTGCCATCGCCCGCCGAAGGCGGCGGGGTCGATTGGGAAGGCGCACAGGGCGAGGTCGAGCTTCAGGCGAGCGCTTGGTCGGAGACCCCCAAGTCCGTCTTCTGTATCCGCGTTGATTTCTCGGACGTGCCGGGCGAGGTCGTGAGCCAGGCCGCCTTGGCCACCGTCATGAATACGGCCGTGGCGGATTCCCTGGAGGAAATGTCCTACGGCAAGACCACCGTCACTGCGACGGTCAGCGCGAGCACGGTCCGCATGCCGCAAACGGCGACATTCTACGCGCCTTCCAAGAACAGCGAACTCCACACTGACGCCAAGAATGCCTACCTCGCCGTGGCCGGAGCCAGCGCGCTCAACGGCTATGACATCGTGGTCGTCCATTTCCCGAGCATCGGCATGCAGGGCAACGGCTTGACCTACGCCGGCCTGGCGGGCGGCGGCAACCAATGGCTGCAGGGAAACCATGACTCGGGCGTGATCATCCACGAGTTCGGCCACAACTATGGCCTCGGCCATGCGAGCTTCTGGGCCACCACCGATGGCAGCGTGGCGGGTACCGGCAACACCGTCGAGTATGGCGACCAGACCGACATCATGGGTGGCGGCCCGGATCCGGAAGGCCATTTCCACATCCAGGGAAAACAACGGCTCGGCTGGTTCTCCGCCGCGAATTGGCAGGATGCGACCGCGACCGGCTCCGGCACCCGCCGCATCTACCGCTTCGATTCCGATGCCACCACCGGTGAGCTGCGGGGCGTCCGCATCACCAAGGCCGCCGCACCGGCCCAGTACTACTGGGTCGGCTACCGTCCGGGGATCTCCACCCAGCCGGCCTTCCAGCAGGGTGCCTATGTAATCTGGCAACGGCCGGACGAAACGCGTTCGTGGCTGCTCGATACCACCCCGGGAACGCCGGATGGCAAGAACGACGCCGCCGTCGGGCTCGGGCGCACCTTTTCGGATACCACCGCCAACGTCCACGTCACGCCGCTCGCCATCGGCGGGGCGGGGGCCGACCAGTGGCTCGATGTCAATGTGCAGATCGGACCATTCCCCGGGAATACCCCACCGACCGCCACGCTGACCGGCTCCGGTAGCGTCGAGGCTCGCTCGGACGTGACCTTCTCTGCCACGGCTTCCGATGGCAATGGCGACACGCTGGCCTACCACTGGGATTTCGGCGACGGCAGCGCCTCCACAAACACCTCCGCGGTCAACCACCGCTGGCTCGTTGGTGGCAGCTACACCGTGACCCTCACCGTGAGCGACATGAAGGGCGGCACGGTCGTCAAGACGCAGGCCGTCACCGTCAGCGATCCGCTCATGACGTGGACCGCGGGCACCGTCTCCGCCGGTCGCACCGTGAATCGCAACGCCTATCTCAACGGCCGCTTCATCGCCACCGGCAATCAATATGCCTATGGATCCTTCGATGGCCTCACGTGGAAGGAACAGTACATGGCCCTGAATTTCAGGAGCGGTGGCATCGCCTACGGCAATGGCCGCTACGTAATCGCCGGCAGTGACTACATCAGCGGCCAGTGGCGTGCCGTCGCCTTCCACTCGACCGATGGCGTTCAATGGACGCAGGCAACGCTGGCCTCGCTGCCGGAACTGCGCGATGTCGCGTGGAGCGGTAGTGCCTTCGTGGCCGTGGGCGTCGACGGCACCATCCTGCGTTCCACCGATGGAGGACAAACCTGGAGCACCATCACGGCTCCCGGCATCCAGACGCTCCAAAGCATCGCCTACGGTGGCGGGGTCTTCGTCGCCGTGGGAGGCACGAAGGTCTACACCTCCCCCGATGGCATCGCCTGGACCGACCGCAGCGCCGGCCACAGCCTGGCCAGTTGGCACAGCTTCGACAGCGTGGAATACGCCGCCGGGAAATTCATCGCCGGCGGCTGGTACAGCGGCCTGCACGTGTCCCTCAATGGTGGGGTGACGTGGAGCGAGACGCCGATCCGCGGCGATCACGATTATGAAGTCGAGAACATCGCCGCTGGCAACGGGAGCGTAGTCGCGTCGGCCATTGACAAGGCCGATGGGACAACGGCCCTGCTGGTGTCCATTGACGGGCTTTCATGGGAAGAAAGCAGCTACACCGGTTTCCCTTTCACCCCGGCGCTGGCATTCGGAAGCGGTCGCTACTCCACCGTCAATAACACCGGGGGCGGGAGTTCCCGCAGCAACAGCTTCTATCCATCGAATGGTGCTCCCTCCGCCAGCATCACCGCCCCGGCAACTGCGAATGCGCGGGCCAGTGTGACTCTCTCCGCCACCACCAGCGATCCGAATGGCGACCCGCTGATCATCGCCTGGGACTTCAAGAACGGCAAACCGCTGGTCACCGGCCCATCGGTCATTCATGTCTATCCCACCGGCGGCGCCTTCTCCGTGGACCTCATCGCCACCGACACCCGCGGCGGCGTGACCGTCACCACCCATGCGATCACCGTGACCGATCCGCTGGACACCTGGATCACCCGTACCTCCGGCACCGCCACCCGCCTCAATGACATCGCCTACGGCGGCGGGAAGCTGGTCGCGGTGGGCGACAGCAGCACCTACCGGATCTCCACCGACGGCATCAACTGGACGGGCGGCAGCGTCGCGTCGAACGTCTATCTCTACGGGCTCACTCACGATGGCAGCAACTTCATCGGGGTCGGCATGAACTACGACTTCGACGCACCGGTCGGCTGGAAAGGAGCGATCTACACCTCGCCCAATGGCACTACTTGGACCCGCCGCCATCTCGGTGGAGCGACTCTCAGGGACGTCGCCTTTGGAGGCGGCGCTTACATCGCGGTCGGCGACTCCGGCGCGATGTGGCGATCCACCAATGGCATGACGTGGTCGCCTGTTCCTTCCGGGGTCGCGGTGAACGTCAACAGTGTCGCCTACGGCAGTGGTGGCTTCGTTGCCGTCGGCGCTGCCAACAACGGCTCGAACGGGACCGTCCTGACCTCCCCCGATGGAACCACGTGGACGAATACCTCCGCAGCCGCCGGTCTCGACAGTTGGCACGGCTTCTACGAAGTCGACTACTGCAACGACCGCTTCCTCGCCTCCGGTTGGTTCGCGAAAATCCGGCACTCCACCAATGGTGGTGCCAGCTTCGCCACGACCCAAACTGGCACCCGCCAGATCGCCGGCTTCGCCTACGGCAACGGCCTCTATTTCGCGGCCGGCATCGACATGGATAACCTCGAAGCGGACATCAACCTGATCTCCACTGACGGGGTCAACTGGAACCCCCTGACCACCGCGAACGAGGAACTCCGGCAAGCCGCCGTGTTCTTCAACAACACCTTCATTACGGTGGGAGACTTCGGAACGATCCGGCAGTCTGCGGTCTTCACCGCTCCCCCGGCCAGCGGCTACAGTGCCTGGCTGGCGCTCCACTTCGCCGGTTCCCCGCCACTCTCCGGGAGCGACGATGACTTCGACGGCGACGGGGTCGCGAACCTGATCGAGTACGCCACCGGGACCGATCCAAAAGACAGCGGTGCCCGGGTGGCCTTCACCCACACCGTGCAGGGCGGACAGCTGATCCTCACCATCCCCCGCGACCCCGCGGCGACCGATGTAGAGATCACCGGCGAACGCTCCACCTTGCTCAATGGCTGGAGCGATACCGGAGTGACCGTGCTTGAGGACACCGCCCTGCAATTCCGCGCCGCAATCCCGATCGATGGATCCAAGGCCTTCCTGCGGGCGAAGTTCAGCGTGAACTGAGCCTCTGCCGCACGAACTCTTCATTCGGCCGGGAGGGAAGACACTTTCCTCTCGCTGAATGGACCGCCCCAAGCGCCCCGAGGCACCACCACTGTACAAGAGTAGGCCGCCAAGGTCCCACCCCTGGCGGCCCGAATCATTTCCTGCCCACACCCGTAGGCTGCAGAAGCGATTTTGTGCTGTTCACCCTTACATGAAAACAACGCGGAGCGCGGTCTTCATGGTCATAGACCCTTCAGGTTCTCTGACGTTCAAAGTTCCTGAGAAATTTTTACGATGAGTCAGATCTTGGGAAGTCGGATGCTCTGCGGGTGGCGAAAGCGGTCGTCAGGATCGAGCGCCGCCTTCAGCGCCTGAAGCCGTTCATAGGTGCCGGGGAAATAGGCGGCCTGCCAATCGGCGAGCCGCGGATCCGGATAGTTCCGGTAGTGGCGGCGAATCCCCGCAGCTTCCAAGGCGTGGCGGACCGCCGCATGCCCGGCGGCGAGCTTCGCGGGAATGGCGCCCTTTTCCCAATAGGCCTGCAATTCGCCGAGGAAGGGAAAGTCCCGGTGCGGATAGGCCGAGTCGGGACCACGGGCGATCGCGCCGCCCAGCGTGTTCACTTGGAAAATCAGGCCGGGAGCCTCCCTCACCGTCGCGCAGATCCCAGCCGCGGCGGATTTCAGATCCGCGAACCCACGGTAGTAGCCGGCGGAGACATTGTCGAAGGGCAGCGGCCCCGGGCGGCCCTCGTAGCGGCCGATCGCGCTGGCAAGCGGACGGGTCAGCGGGCCTTTCGAGGTGAAGCCCGACTGCAGCAGCGCCTTCGAGGCAGTCACGAACGCCGGGCCATCGGCCGCCCTGGTCGAGGTCAGGAGCACGGTCGCCTGGCTGCCGTTGAGGATCACCGCGGAAAAGCACGGCTCGGGTAGAGTCGCCGCAATCTCGAACCACCGCTCGAGGCATCGGGCTAGGCCACCCGCATTCAGCCCCTTCGCAATGAACTTGCGGCTCGCCAGGATGGGCGGCGCAGGCTGCGTCTCGAAGGTAAACGAGGTCGCGATGCCGAAGTTCCCGTTGCCGCCCCCGCGGCAGGCCCACAGCAGCTCGGGCTCGTCGCGGGAATCGCGGACGTCGCCTTGGCCATCCACCAACCGGACACCGGTCAGATGATCGCAAGTCAGGCCGAATTCGCGGGAAAAGAGTCCATAGCCCCCGCCCAAGGTAAGCCCGGCAAGGCCCACGCCGCCGCACGATCCCGCCGGGAGTAAACGACCGCGCGGCAGCAGCCACGAATAGCAGTCGCGGAGTTTGAGACCCGGTCCGGCGGTGAACCGGTTCGTCTTCTCATCGAACTCGCGGCTGGCCATTCCCGATAGCTCCAACACCAGACCGCCGTCATTGAGACTGAAGCCGTGGAAATCGTGGCCGCCGCTTTTGACCGCGACCGGCAGGCCGGCCTCCTTCGCGTGCCGCACGGCCGCGACCACATCCGCCTCGGTCCGGCAGCACGCGATCCGCGAAGGCTTGAGCAAGATGGTGGAATTGAACGGCTTCCTCGCGTCCTCATAGCCGGCATCACCCGGTTGCAGGTAGCGGAGCGCGGGTTTCACCTGGCCCTGGCTCCATGCCGGGACCATCGCCATCGATAGCCCCAGGAAAGTGCGGCGGGAAACGAGCATCGCGGGCGATGCTTCCACGCTTCTTTCCAAACACAAGCTCGCCCCGCCGCGGATGTCATGCGGCAGGGCGAGCCGGGGAAAGAGCTTCAAGCGATCGCTATTAGGCAGCGCTACCGAGCAAAGAGCCGACGCCTTTGCACTCTTGCACGGCTTTCTCCCACCGGATCAATTCGCAGCATCCTCGATCGTGAGTTCTGCCGTTTCAGCTCCCGGTTTTGCGCCGTGGCTACTCGCCGGAGATAGCGTGACAACAAGCGCCTCATCACCCTCGGTCTTGCGATCGCCTTCCGCCACCACCTTGATGGCGACGCGATCCTCGCCCGCCCTGAAGGTCACCGACTTCTTCAGCTTGGTGAAGTCCTTGCCGTTGGTTGCAGTGCCGTCGAGTGTGAAGGGCACCTTGAGTTTCCCGGAAAGATCGCCCTTCCGGAGGAAGACGAGTTTGGTTCTTTTGCCGGTCGTCGCCGCGGGATCTTCGCTGATCCGCGACTTGGCGAAATACACGCCCACGACGGTTTCATCGTCGGCGATCCTCAGCCTCGCCACTCGATCGGAGCTGGGGCCATAGGTGGTTCCCCAGGCGAGCATGAGATCGAGCGTTTCCTCTCCCTCCGGCAGCGCATCCTCCGTGAGTGTAAGAGTCACCGTCGCCGATACTTCGCCGACAGGAATCTCAGCCTCCCAGAAGCCATCGGCCGCTTGAGTCGCACCGGTGACCTGGAAATCCACTCCGGGAGTCGCGGTGCCCGAAATGGAAAAGCGGACCACCATCGTCTCCGGTCCCGCCGTATGACGCGTCAGCACGACGGTGGCAGCGGACGACTCGCCCTCGCGCAATGCTCCCGAGGCTGAGAGCGAGACCTGTCTTTCGACATCGAGCACATCGAGGGGAAAGATCGAACCGCCGAAGCCCAGGTTGCTGAACACCTCCCAGCCATCGACGGTGTGCAGCGGTGCCAGCCGTTGGGATATCTGGCCGGGCAACAACTCCGTCTTCCACTTCGGAATACCATGCGGCTCGTAGAGGGTGATCCGGTCTTCCTGGGTGACCGTGAACATGGAATTTGCGGAGGCGGGAATGATCTGCCGGATGGTCGTCGCCCCGTAGTAAGGAATGCCTCTACCGGCATAGATCCCTTGCGCGTTCTTCACATAGCGGATGACCTCACCACGGTTCGTCCCCACCCAGAAGCCCGTCGCGACGCGTGAAGGCTCTGGCCAGCCGGCGTGTGCGGCCACGCATGTGAGTGTCGGCAGGTTGGTCGTCTGCTCCAACGTGCGCAAACCCAGGTCATAAACTTGGAAGCCGGATCCCACGCAGCCCAGCATCGCCTCCACACGGCCATCGGCATCGACATCGGAAATCGCGACCGAAATCTGACCGGTCCAATTCTCCGGGAGTTCGGGCGAGCGCCACTGCTCGGTCCTCGAGTCATAATCGAAGACGAAGATCCGGCTGCTCGATGACGAGTCGATCTGCTGTCCGGCGATGACGACTTCCAGGTCGCCATTGGCATCGACATCGACGACCTCGATCCGGCGGCCGTCCGTCGGAGAGAATTCCTTGGGCGCGCTCCACAGCTTCACGAAGCCCTGCGCCGCATCGAAGCGATAGACCTCGGCGAAAAGTCCGCTGAATCCAGCGTTCTCGGCGACGCCGGTCACTGCGACTTCGAAGCGGCCATCACCATCGATGTCGCAGAGGCTCACATCCTTGATCTCCGCACCCGCTTCAGGATCGAGCACCGGCTCCGACACCCCGGTGAGCGTGAGCGTATTCGTATCCAGCATCTGGATCCTTCCGCCTTTCTTCCCCCCGGACTGGGCGGACGCGAACACATACTCGGGAATGCCGTCGCCGGTCACATCGCCCTTGCACACGCCGACGAAAGGTCCACGGAGTAGCGGGCTGACCCATTTTTCGCTCAACGAAGAGATGCCCGCCACCCGCAGCCGGGCACCCCAGGCGTCGGGATTGCGCGTGGTCCGCACCAGTTCCAGTTCGCTGTCGCCATCCAATTGCCCCACCGCATGGGTCAGGCCCATTTCATCCGGATTGTTGTGGATCATCCATTTTTCCGCCAAGCCACTGGCGGAGAGATCGTAAGCTTGCGTTCCCAGAACGTGGGCCGCCAGCAGCTCCGGTTCTGGATCACTGTCCACATTGGCCATGCTGAGGCCGACGATCCCCTGGCCGGTCAGAGCGCTCCACTTCAGTGCCTGCGTGTCGACATCGTAAACTTGGACGTCATCCCAACTGCCGCGAACAATCACCTCATCCATTCCATCGCCATCGATGTCTCCGATCGTGAGCGGATACCATTCGGTCTGCGAGTCCCACTGCACGGTGTGGGTTTCGGCATCCACGACTTTTCCCCCGGTCGTCGCGATCTCAAGTGCGGGATCGGCATCCATCTGCCCGATCGCATACCTGAACCCTCCGGCTCCGTTCACCCGCCACTTCTCCTGACCATTGATGTCATAGACAAAGAGGTCGAAGATCGAGGAGCAGATGAGTTCCGGGCTTCCATCACCGTCGAGGTCACGGGCGATGAAGCCATTCATGCCAGGGCGCGGCCGCAGCGTCGAAACAAGCGCCCGGGTCGTGGCGTCGTAGATCGCAATCGTCCCATCGTTGTGGGCAAGGACGAGTTCGGGCGTCGCGTCCCCCGTCACTTGCACCGGCTGGAAGGCCACCAACTCGGACGTCGAGACCGCATCGGAGACGTGCGCGATCTGATAGTCTCCGGTCGCCGGATCATGCTTCAGGGCAAGCCAGACATTGGCCCCAGCTTCACTGGAGCAGAAGATTTCCGGACCGTTGCCGGTTTCCAGGACGAAGAGCCCCGCATTACCGGCTCGTTGATCGACCACGGAATAATTCCATGTCGAGGCCACGGGCGGATCCTGGGCACTTGCAGAGGTGAGCAAGGAGGAACTGAGTAGTAGAATCGGCAACTTCTTCATGGGTGTAAGGGTGGGTGACAGCAGCATGCCGGGATCCCCCCTCTCAAGCGGCTCCCAGCATGCGATCCGGAAACTGTCCTAACATGTTAACTTTCCAAGGAAAATTCGGCATCCTCCAGATGACTTTTTCTTCACTTCCGCGGATGGAATGCGCTAACGGCAAACTTCATTTCTTTCCAAACACAAGCTTGCCCGGCCGCGGGCACGATGGAGCATCTGCGGCGTGAAGAAATTGCTCCGGGTGGCCGTGGTCGGCTGTGGGTCGGCCGGTCCCGCCGCGGCGACCTTGCTGAAACGGCAGGGGCATGAGGTCGTCCTGTTCGAGCGCGCCGCCGAATGCCGCCCCTTGGGTGCGGGCTTCCTGCTCCAACCCTCCGGCATGGCGGTGCTGCGCGAGCTGGGGATAGCCGAGGAGATCCACCGCCGCGGCGCAAGGGTGGAGCGGCTGCACGTGGTGGACCGCGACGGCAGCGACGTGCTCGACCTTCGCTATGCCGAACTCGGCGACGGCCTCCACGGGCTCGGCCTGCACCGGCCGGTGCTGCTGCACTTTCTGTTAGAAACGATGCGCGACGCCGGCGTGGACGTCCGCTGGGGTTGGGAGATCTCGGATGCCCGGCGTGACGACAGCAAGTGGCTGATAGAGACCGCGGACGGCAAAAAGGAAACCGGCTTCGACCTGCTCGTGGTGGCGGATGGCGCGCGCTCGGCCTTGCGCGGCAAGCTCGGTTTCCAAGGCACCGACCGCGGCTACCCGTGGGGAGCGCATTGGTTCATCGGTGAGAACCGCGGGGCCTTTCCGGAAAGCGAACTCTATCAGATGGTCCACGGCACCCGCCGACTGCTCGGCTTCCTCGCCACCGGCACCGAACTCGATGGCGACCAGCCACTGGTCAGCCTCTTCTGGAGCATCAAGCTCGCCGACGATGCCGCCATCCGCGCCCGGCCGCTCGCGGAGTGGAAACAAACCATCCTCGACCTCTGCCCGCAGGCGGATGCGCTCCTCAGCCAAATCGATGACTGGTCACAAGTCCTCACCGCGCGCTATGGCGACGTCTCGATGAGCCGCTGGCACGGTGACGGCGTGGTCATCCTCGGTGATGCCGGCCACGCGATGAGCCCCCAGCTCGGCCAAGGGGTGAACCTCGCGCTCGCCGATGCCGCGTGTCTTGCCGGCTGCGTCGCGCGCCTTCCCCTGCCAGAAGCCCTCGCCCTCTACAGCCGCGAGCGACGGATGGCGCTAGCCTACTACCGGTTCGCCAGCCGCCAGCTCACCCCCTGGTTCCAATCCGACCTCGAATGGCTCACGCCGCTCCGCGCCGCCTTTTTCGGCGTCACCCGCCACCTCTCCCCGGCGCGGAAATTCATGACCAGGACCATGGCCGGACTGGTGGGAAGTCCCAACTCTGGCTCGTGACTTGACCTGAAGGAGTCGAGGGGAGATAACATTTGTCCTCGATGAAGTCGCTCCTCCCGCGCGCCCTTGCAGCACTGGTCACCTTGTCCGCCGCTTTTGCCCAGGAGGGCCGGAAGTTCGACAAGCTCCTGACCTATGAAGACGTGGTCATCCTCAAGATGGAGCCGGATGGCATCCGCGTCATGCACAAGGGCGGCATCGCCAAGATTGCCTTCGAGCGCCTGCCTCCGGAGCTGGTCGCGGAATTCGGCTTGAATCCCGAGGACGCCGAGCTTCACCGCAAGAACACCACCGTCGCCGAGTCCGAGGCCGCCACCCGCCAGAAGGGGGCGGACTTTCTCAAGTCGCGAGTCACCAAGCTCTCCGGGACCATCCTGCAGGTAAAGGAGGGCGGCATGCTGCTCTCCCCCGCCATCTTCACCACCGGCAAGACCACCGAGATCAAGATCCCCTACACGATCCAGGAAGACGGACCGACCACCCTCCAGCCTCACCGCAAGCCCAAGCTTCGCAAGGGCTACAAGACCGAGACCGTCCCCGAGACCATCACCGTGGAAGCGGCATGGCTCAGTTGCGATACCAAGCCCTACATCGACGGGATGCGCTTCGAGAAAGACGTCTATACGGTCGGCAAGTTCAGCTACGTCGGGACGGACGGTGCCGAGCGGACCGTCCCTTCATTCACCACCAAGTCCTCCGAATTGCTCGCCGCCGCTGGCCACGGTGCCGCGGTCGAGGCCGCGAAAACGCCGACGGGAACTTCCACCGGCACTGGCTTCTTCATCACCGGCGTCGGCCACCTTCTCACCAACAACCACGTGGTCGAGAAGCGCACCAAGATCGAGGTCCAGGTGGGCGGCCGTTTCCTGCCCGCAAAGGTCCTCAAGTTCGATGCCACCAACGACATCGCCCTCCTGAAGGTGGAGGCTCCATCCACCAAGTGGCTGCCGCTGGGTGAAGAAAAAGGCGTCGGCCTCGCCAAGCCGGTATTCACCGTGGGGTTCCCGCAGGTGACGGTGCAGGGCAGTTCGGCGAAGTTCACCGAGGGAAGCGTCAGCTCGCTCTCCGGGGCGAACGACGACCGACGCTACTTCCAGATCAGCGTGCCGATCCAGCCGGGCAACTCGGGCAGTCCCTTGGTCGACGGCACCGGAAAAGTGGTGGGCATCGTCTCCGCCACGCTGAGCAGCGGCGTCTCCGAGCGAGGGCTGGAGATCAACCAGAACGTCAACTACGCGCTCAAAATCAGCTACGCGAAGTCCATGCTCGGCTCGGCCTTCATCGCACCCACGCCCCTGGCGAATCCACCGAAGACCCGCGAGGCGATCGTCCAAGCCGCGGCCGACGCCGTGGTCCTGATCCGGGCTCAGTGAATCGTCAGGAGAATGAGATTCACTCCCGCGGGCCCGATGCCGTCACGATGACCTTCACCTCCTTGCCGTCCGGAGCGGTCCCACTGCCGATGACCTGTGGCTTGCCCTTCGTGAGCGTGGTGTTCGATTCGAGCTTCCCGATCTTCGTGTCACCTGACACGACGTCGAGAACGTAACGGTGATCGAAGGTGACGCCATCGGCCGCTTGCGTGGTCTCGCAATGGAAGAGCAGGTTGTTTCCGTTGCCGTCTCCGGATCGCTTGATCTCGGCCCCTTCACCTGACCGGGATGCGATTCCCCAGCCGCCGGATTCGGGATTGGTTTCAATCCAAATGGGTGGTTCGAGCTCACCGTCGACGAAGGTGCGGAAACTGCTTGCGGCCATCTCCTGGCCCGCCTTGTCCGTAACGATGAAAACCTTTTGGCTCAATGGATCGATACCTGCAAAACACCCTTCCTCACGGAAAACGATTCCCTGTTCCTCCATGAAGAAACGCACATCGGCCAGCGGCGCGCTGACCCATTCCGCAAGTTCCGCAGGAGGCTTGATGTCGGCTCGCCGCTGCAAACAGGATCTGGCCAGCAGATGCGAACTGAGTCCCGCACCAGAAGGATAGATCCCGAGCCATCGGTTCGCATCGAGTTGCTGGTGCATCCTCTTTTCCCGCGATTCAAAGACCGCCCAAGGTTTCACGCCGCCGGAAGTTTCCAGCCAACGGGCTTCCTTCCGCGCGGTGCCATCCGAAAATTCCCGTTCAGCCGAAGCCATGAGTTCCCAGCGCTGGTCTCCCGCGCCGTGGCAGGCGATCCGGTAACGGTGGCCATCGAGAAACGAGATCGCGGTCACCACTTGCCAACGACCGTGATTGCCCGCCGCCGGCCAACTTACCCGGACCGGGCTGTCGATGATGAGATCCGGACTCCCGGACGAAACAGGTTCCACCTCCACGCGGAGCTCTCCCAATTCCAACGAGGCCTTTTCGCCGCTGCGGGAGATGAGCGACAGCGAGCGCGGCTCACCGGGACCCTTCACTTCGACACGGATGCGGATCACGTCTGGAAAATCTTCAAATCCGACGGCCTTCTGCGCGAGGAGCACATCGCACCAGGAACCGCGGGCCACGATCATCCCGGAGCGGGAGTTCCACACGATCCAGTCCCCTTTCCAATCCATTTGCTCTTCCCCGGGCTCGGGAACAGCGAAGGGATCACCTTGGTCTCCGGCGTGGCTCTCAACCTGAATTCTCCAGGACACGCTTCCCGAAAGATCCCATAGTTTGTCACCCGGTTGAAAAAAGGCGGAGTCACCCGGAGGCTTTTCAAGCGGAGGCGCGGCATCAAACTGAGGCGCGATTCTTTCCACCGGCACCTTCCACGCGGCGGTCACGGCGGAGGCCTGGCCGATGCCGACGATGAGAATGGCGAACGCGACAGAAAACCGGAACATGACATGACCGTGCATGAAGCGAGGGCGAGTGACAAGGCGGCAGCGGTCCGCGACGAACCAAGTCCAACTTAAGCGGTCGCCTCTCTTCGCTTCAGAAAAATGCGACCCGCCAGCCAAGCGACGACAAGGATTACCAAAACGATGAGACCGATGCGCTTTACCATGATCGCCCTCCGCGCATTGGTCACCCACGGGCGTTCCGGCTCCTGATCAGGGACCGGTAGCGCTTGGCCCGTGCTCGGCCAGAGGCGCTGGATCGTGGATTCATCGAACCAGCGGATGAACAAGTCACCATCCTCCTCCCGATACAGCACATAGCGACCGGGGCCTTTGAGGGCGATGGTCCGGCCCATGTTTCCTTTCCGGGTCGTCTCCCACATGGGTTTGCGAGTGATCGCCACCACTCGCATCGACAGCTTTTCGTGAATCCGAAGATCGAGCGGAGGAGAGAACAGTTCATAGCGACGAGTGGGGAGGACGAGGCGAAACGTTTGGTCCAACGGGTTCCCCCAGAGCTCTTCGAGTTCATTCCAAGACTCGGGCAGCCGCTTTTTCTCGGTCTCGAAGTGCTTGATGAAGCTCCCGATGTTTCCCAGTGCCGAAGCCTCCGCCGTCCGGGACGTCCATGCTCCGGCGGGAAACACCAGCGCCAGGAGCAGGAACAAAACAAGCAAGAGCGGACGGCGAGTGAGCACTGAATGATATCTTCGACCCAAACCTTCTCCAAAGGCCAGATGAAAGAGGCCGCTTCCGATATCGGAAGCGGCCTCTGAAAACCAGGCGACAAGAGTGTCGTCGCTCCTCAAAGGAGCCTTACGCCAGAATCTGATCCAGCACGTAGGGCAAGATACCTCCCGCAAGGTAGTAGTCCACCTCCGCCGGGGTATCGAGGCGGACCTTCAGCGAAAACTCCACGCGCGAGTGGTCGGGCAGGTGGCAGACGAGCAGGGCGTCCTGCATCGGCTTCAGCTCGCCGGAGATGCCAGTGATGTCGAAGCGCGCGCCGGTGAGGCCCTTCACGCGGTCGTAGTCATCCGCATGGATGAAGTTCAGCGGCAGCACTCCCATGCCGATCAGGTTGCTGCGGTGGATGCGCTCGAAGGACTTGGTGATGACAGCGGAGACACCGAGCAGGCGAGTGCCCTTGGCGGCCCAGTCGCGGCTACTACCCATGCCGTAGTCCTCGCCACCGATGATGATGAGCTTGGTGCCATCGGCCTGATAGGCCATCGAGGCATCGTAGATGAAGGTCGGCTTGGCACCTTCCACGGCCTCGATCGCTTGGTCGGGCGCGGAGACTTCCGCATCGCCGAAGTACTGCGTGTAGCCACCTTCAACGCCCGGGCACATCAGGTTCTTGATGCGGACGTTGGCGAAGGTGCCGCGTGTCATCACGCGGTCATTGCCGCGGCGCGCGCCGTAGGAGTTGAACTCGGCCTTCTCGACACCGTTCTCGATGAGGTACTTGCCGGCCGGCGAGGTCGCCTTGATCGATCCCGCGGGCGAGATGTGGTCGGTGGTGACGGAGTCGCCGAAGATGCCGAGCGGGCGGGCATTGAGGATGTCGCCGACGACCGTTGCGCCGCCATCGAAAAAGGGCGGGCTCTGGATGTAGGTGGACTTCTCATCCCACGAGTAGGTCGCGCCGGTGCTGCCGGAAATCTCGCCCCACTTCGGGTTCGCCGAGTCGAGGTCGCCGTAGAGCTTCTGATAGACGGCGGGCTTGAGCGCGGTGGCGAGTTGGTCTTTCACCTCCTGGTGGGTCGGCCAGAGGTCCTTGAGAAAGACAGGATTGCCATCCTTGTCATTGCCAAGCGGCTCGGTGGTCAGGTCGAGGTCGACGCGGCCGGCAAGGGCGTAGGCGACCACCAGCGGCGGGCTCATCAGGAAGTTCGCCTTGATCGAGCCGTGGACGCGGGCCTCGAAGTTGCGGTTGCCGGAGAGCACCGAGGCGCAGACGAGGCTACCCTCGGAAATCGCGCCTTCGATCGACGGGTGCAGCGGGCCGGAGTTGCCGATGCAGGTGGTGCAGCCGTAGCCGACAGTCTGGAAGCCGAGCTGGTCCAGCTCCTTCTGCAGGCCGGTTGCCTCGAAGTAATCGGTAACCACGCGTGAGCCGGGAGCCAGTGAGGTCTTCACGTACGGCGCGACGGTCAGGCCGAGCGCATTCGCCTTCTTCGCCACCAAGCCCGCGGCGATCATCACGCTCGGGTTGCTGGTGTTCGTGCAGGAAGTGATAGCGGCGATCAGGATCGAGCCGTGGCCGAGTTCGAGATCCACCGGGCCACCTTCGAAAAGATCGGGATCGACGACGACGTCAGGCGTCGGTCGATTGGAAACCATCTCGACTTCGTTGCGCGGGCGACCTTCGAAGGGCTTGTGGTTGCCATCGGTGGCGAGCAACGAATCGACCGAAACACCGGCCTTCTCCCGCATGCTCAGCTTCACGCGGATCTCGCGCTGGGCGGCATCCAGGCCGAAGCCACCGGCGGACACCGGCGCGCTGAAGAGCGTGTCGAAGGTCTCGCGCAGCGCGGTCACATCGATGCGGTCTTGCGGGCGCTTCGGCCCGGCGACGGACGGAACGATGGTGGAGAGATCCAGCTCGAGCTGGTCGGTGTATTCACACTCGCCCTTATCGGGGATGCCGAACAGGCCCTGCGCCTTGTAATAGTTCTCCACCGTGGTGCAGAGTTCCTCAGAGCGGCCTGTGCCGCGCATGTAGGCGATGGTCTCCTCATCGACCGGGAAGAAGCCCATGGTCGCGCCGTATTCGGGAGCCATGTTCGCGATGGTGGCGCGGTCGGGCAGGCTGAGTGCCTTCGCGCCGGGGCCGAAGAATTCGACGAACTTGCCCACCACCCCGTGCTTCCGCAGCATCTGGGTGATGCGCAGCGTCATGTCGGTGGCGGTCACACCTTCCTTCAGCTCGCCGGTGAGGTATACGCCGACCACTTCCGGAACCAGAAAAGTCACCGGCTGGCCGAGCATCCCGGCCTCCGCCTCGATGCCGCCCACACCCCAACCCACAACGCCGAGGCCGTTGATCATCGTTGTGTGCGAGTCAGTTCCAACAAGCGTGTCTGGATAATAGACGCCGTCCTTCGAAAGCACGCCCTTGGCGAGGTACTCAAGGTTCACCTGGTGGACGATGCCGATGCCCGGAGGCACTACCGAGAAGGTCTCGAAAGCCTGCTGGCCCCACTTGAGGAACTCATAGCGCTCGCGGTTGCGGATGAATTCGATCGCCATGTTGCGGTCCAGCGAGAGCTGCGAGCCGGCGAAATCGACCTGCACCGAGTGGTCCACCACGAGGTCCACGGGCACCAGCGGCTCGATCTTTTCCGGAGCCGCGCCGCGCTTCACCGCGGCATCGCGCATGGCCGCCACGTCCACCAGCAGCGGCACGCCGGTAAAGTCCTGCAGCACGATCCGGGCGACCGTGAAAGGGATCTCATACTCGCCGGGTGCCTTCGCGTTGTAGTTGGCGAGGTTCGCCACGTCCTTTTCGGACACCTTGCGGCCGTCCACACAGCGCAGCACGGACTCCAGCACGATCCGGATGGACACCGGCAGCTTGGGGAGATTCGGGAAGCCTTGTTCGGCCAGTGCGGGCAGGGAGAAAAATTTGCCGTCGGCACCGGTGCCGGTCTTGAACGTGCGGAGAGTGTCCATGGGAAGCTTCTATACAACAGTGGCATGAAACTTCCAGAGGCATCCCGCAGTACCTGTCGAGAACTCCCGGGCTTTTCCGAGCCCGGGAGCCGATGTCGTGGGGCGGGCTCAAGACCCGCGGTCCGCTGCGTTAGGAAGCAGCCACCAGCTCACTCACCGGTGGGGCGAAGGTGGTGAGGTCGATGCCTTCGACGGCGGTCTTGTATTCGTTCAAGCTCGGAGTCCGGCCGAGGATGGCGGAGAGGACGACGACGGGGGTGGACGACAGCAGGGACTCGCCCTTTTTCCGCTCGGTGTCTTCCACGACGCGGCCTTGGAAAAGGCGGGTCGAGGTGGCCATGACCGTGTCGCCTTTTTCGGCCTTTTCCTGGTTGCCCATGCAGAGGTTGCAGCCCGGGCGCTCGAGATACATCATGTTCTGATACTCGGTGCGGGCGGCGGTTTTGGGCACGTTGTCGTCGAACTCAAAGCCGGAGTACTTCTGAAGGATGTCCCAGTCGCCTTCGGCCTTGAGCTCGTCGATGATGTTATAAGTTGGCGCGGCGACCACAAGCGGCGCGTTGAACTCCACCTTGCCTTGGCTCTGCTCGAGGTTCCTGAGGATCTTGGCGACGATTTTAAAGTCGCCCTTGTGAACCATGCAGGAGCCGACGAAACCAAGGTCAACTGCCTTACTACCTTCGTAGTAGGAGAGGCCGCGGATGACGTCGTGGGTGTAGCGCTTGGAGACGTCCTCGTTGTTGACGTCGGGGTCGGCGATCATCGGCTCGTCGATGATGTCGAGGTCCACGACCATCTCGGCATGATACTTGGCAGTGGCATCGGGAGCGAGGGGCGGCTTTTCCCCGGAGCGGATTTCAGCGATGCGTTTGTCGGCTTTGTCGATCAGGCCCTGGAGGACTTGGCTTTCGTTGTCCATGCCCTTGTCGATCATGATCTGGATGCGGTTCTTCGCAGTTTCCAAGGATTCGATGAGGGTTTCGGGCTGTGAAATGCAGATGGACGCCTTGGCCTTCATCTCGGCGGTCCAGTCGGTGAAGGTGAACGCCTGGTCGGCGGGAAGGGTGCCGATGTGGACCTCGATGACGCGGCCTTGAAAAACGTTCTCGCCGAATTTCTTCAGCATCTGCGCCTGGGTGGCGTGGACCACGTCGCGGAAATCCATGTAGGCCTTGAGCGTGCCCTTGAAGGTCACCTTGACGGACTGGGGAATCGGCATGGTCGCTTCGCCGGTGGCGAGAGCGAGGGCGACCGTGCCGGAGTCCGCGCCAAAGGCGACGCCCTTGGACATGCGGGTGTGGGAGTCGCCGCCGATGATGATGTCCCAGTCGTCCACGGTGAGGTCATTGAGGACCTTGTGGATGACGTCGGTCATCGCGTGATAGCCGTCTTTTGGGTCGCGGGCGGTGATGAGCCCGAAGCCCTGCATGAAGGACATCAGCCTCGGGATATTGGCCTGGGCCTTCTTGTCCCACACGGACGCGGTGTGGCAGCCGGATTGGTAGGCGGCATCGACCGTGGGCGAGATGACGGTGGCGGCCATGGCCTCCAGCTCCTGCGAGGTCATCAGGCCGGTGGTGTCCTGCGAGCCGACGATGTTGACCTTCACACGGACGTCGGAACCGGCGTGCAAGGTCAGGCCGGGAGTGGTGCCGACGGCATTGCGGTTGAAGATCTTTTCTACGGCGGTGAGGCCCTGTCCCTGATGGGAAACTTCCTTTGCGGGAGCGAAGACCGCGGGTGCTTCAATTCCCAGCGTTTCGGCCGCGAAGGTCTGGAGTTTCTTGCCGAAGACGATGGCGTAGGAGCCGCCCGCCTTGATGAACTCGAGTTTCTGCGGGGTGAACGCGGAGGCAATGTCGGCCAACACCTTGCCGTTGCCGTAGAGCTTCTTCTCCTTGGTGTTGATCGTGAGGACGGTTCCGGTTTCGACCGAGTAAGCCTGCTCCAGAACGGGATCTCCGTTGTCGTTGGTCACGACCTTGCCTTCGGCGTCGGTTTTCTTGACCCAGTTCTTGAGATCGATGCCGATGCCGCCGGTGACGCTGACGGTGGTGAGGAAGATCGGCGAAATGCCGTTGGTGCCCGCGACGATCGGGAAGATATTCACGAAAGGCACGTAGGGGCTGGCCTGCCTGCCGGTCCAGAGCGCGACGTTGTTGACGCCAGACATGCGGGAGGAACCCACGCCCATGGTGCCCTTTTCCGCGATGAGCATGACGCTCTTGTCGGGGTGAAGCTTCTGCAGGGCCTTGATGGCTTCCTGAGCCTCGACGGTGATCAGGCACTTGCCGTGCAGCTCGCGGTCGGAGCGGGAGTGCGCCTGATTGCCAGGGGAAAGAAGGTCGGTCGAGATGTCTCCCTCGGCCGCGATGTAGGTGACGACTTGGACTTCCTCCAGGACGTCCGGGAGCTTGGTGAAGAACTCGGCGGCGGCGTAGCTTTCGAGGATGTCTTTCGCGACCGGGTTGCCGGCCTCGTAGGCGGCTTTGAGGCGCGCGGTATCGGCGTCGTAGAGATAGACTTGGGTCTTGAGAACCTCGGCGGCTTGCGGGGCGATATCCGCATCTTCGCCGAGCGCGAGATTGAGAAGGGTATGGATGGATGCCCCGCCCTTCATGTGGGAGAGCAGCTCGAAGGCGAAGGCGGGGGAGATTTCCGCCACAACCGATTTACCGAGAATGACTTCCTCCAGGAATCGGGCCTTCTCACCCGCCGCGCTGGTCGTGCCGGGGAGGGTGTTATAAATCAGGAAATCGAGGGACTGCTTCCGATGCTCGTGGGAGGGGTCTTTGATCTGCGCGATGATTTCGGCCAGAAGTTCGGCCCCATCGATGGGTTTGGGATGCAAACCTGCGGCTTTGCGTTCCTCAATTTCCGCCAAGTAGTCCTGATAAAGATGCATTTTCTTAAATCGATCGATGGGAATTCACGGGGAGATGAAGCGGCGCCAGTGCCAAATCGCTGATAGCTAGGAACAAAGGCTCACGGCGAAGGCATTCCTCCCCTTCGCCGCGCGGAGGTTAGGAGCCAGTGTGAAAAAGTCAAAAGGCTCTTCAAACAGAGGATCGCATGCCCCTAACCGCCTTGGAGAGAAACCCGGTAAATGACCTCTCTCCACCCGCCGCTAACGGGCTTGCGGCGACAGGATATTTCGCGAGAGTGCCAGCCGCCATGAGCCTTCCTCAGAACCTCGTTACCATTCACCCCTATTTCAAACTCCACCCCGGCAAACAGGAGGAATCGGAGGCGATCATGGCCGACTTCATCGCGAAGACCCGCACCGAGTCGGCGCGTCTCTTTTACGAATTCACCGTCAATGGCGACGAGGTCTTCTGCCGCGAAGGCTATGTCGGCGGGGAGGGCGTGCTGGCCCACTTGGAAAACGTCGGCGAAGTCCTCGGCCGGATGCTGACCATTTCCGACCTCCTCCGCCTCGAATTCCACGGCCCGGCCGAGGAAATCGACAAGCTCCGCGGGCCGCTCGGCCACCTGAATCCGGCGTGGTTCGTCCTCAAGGCCGGGATCGAGCGGTGAAAAAATTCAGACCACACACCAGCGGCGAGGCGTTCCAGATCATAAAGGCCACAAGCATTCTGTGATCGCTCTTGTGAGCGGAGCGCTCGCTATGTTGGCGACGGATTCCCGAGGCGAAGTCCCACGGCTTCCGGCCACACCCATTGCAGCGGTACCTGAGCGAACAATTTTTCTAAAGCCCCTAGCCGGGCCCGCTTCTTGATTGCCGACCCCTGCTAACATTTTGGCAGACAGATTGTTCGAATATCCGTAATTTAAAGGCCTCGCCGCGCCCGCGAAGGCGTGATTAGATCGCTTTTCCAAAAAACTCCATCGTGCTCCGGCCCCCGCCGGAAACACACCCGGACCCCCCACCGGATTGCCATGGTTTCCCCCCGAATCCTTTTCAGCGCCCTCTTGTTGCTCGTTAGCACGGCTTTCGCCGAGCGTCCGAAAGTTTTGCTCATCGAAGGCGCGAGCAATCACGACTGGCAGAACCGCAAGGACATCCTGACCGCGATCCTGTCGCGCGACGGATCCTTCGACGTCGATGTCAGCATCACGCCCGGCGCAGCGAGCGATCCCGGCTGGGCGACGTGGTCCCCGTCGTTTGCGAATTACGACGTAGTGATCTCCGGCTACAGCAACAGCGCCGGTGGCGAACCGCGCTGGCCAGCGGCGGTCGAAACGGCCTTCGCCAACTACGTCAACACCGGCGGTGGCTTCGTAGCCTTCCACGAGGCCTGCCAGGCATTCCCCGATTGGCCGGCCTACAATGAGATGCTCGGCCTGCGCTGGAACAACGCGGACGTCGGCAAGACCATCCTGATCAGCGCGAGCGAGCAGCTCCAGATTCACAACCCCAACCTGCCCGGTCCCTACGCCTTCACCAATCACGGCGCGAACGTGAACGTGCAGGTGAAGCGCCTCGGCAACCACCCGATCCACGCCGGCCTGCCGACTTCATGGATGGCCGCGAACATGGAAATCTGGCGCTACACTCGTGGCCCGGCCAATAACCTGACCGTTCTCTCCTATGCCAAGGACCCGGAGTCGCTCTTCCAGTTCCCCGTCGAGTGGACGACGAACTACGGCACCGGCCGCGTCTATGCTTCGAGCTATGGCCACATCTTCCCCGGCGACGTGGAACCCGCCGGCATGCGTTGCGCCGCCTTCCAGGATACGCTGTGCCGTGCGGTGAAATGGTGCGCCGGCATCAATCCACCGGCCACCACCCCGTCGGACTTTCCGAGTCCCACCGCAATCTCGCTGCGCGCCCACGCCACCGGTGTCAGCGGCTTCGGCGGACCGAAGGCGGTCACGCCCTTCGTGAATGGCGTGCTGCCGACACTCTCCGTGGTGCCCACCGGCGTGCAGGTGACCAAGGCATTCCCCACGCTGAATTGGGAGTCGCCCATCGAGGCAAAGCCGTGGCCCGGCCAACCCGGCCAGCTCATGGTGGTGGAAATGGACGGCCGCGTTTTCAAGCTGACCGATAGCGACGCGACCACCACCGCCACCCCGGTGCTGAACATCACCGACCGGGTCTGGTACATCAACTGGGACGTCGGCGCGCCGACCCACAAGCACGGCGGTGTCTTCTCCACCGCCTTCCACCCGCAGTTCGGCCAAGGCGTGAACAAGGACTTCCTCTACGTCTACTACGTCCACCACCCGGCCAATGACTCGCCGGACGCGCTGGTGGACGGCAACAATCCATTCTACAACCGCCTCGCCCGCTTCACTTGGAATGGCACGGCTTTCACGCCCGCCAGCGAGCAGATCCTGCTGAATCTCCATGACATCGCGAAGGGCCACGAAGGCGGAGGCATGTGCTTCGGGCCGGATGGTTTTCTCTACCTCGCCTTCGGCGACGGCGGCGATGAGAGCAACAGCGCCATCGAGGACACCCAGAAGCTCAATGAGCGCGCTCGCTCCGGCGTCTTCCGCATGGATGTGGACATGCAAGGCGGGGCCATCAGCCGGCCGATCCGCCGCCAGCCCGCGGGCCTCGGCTCCTACAGCCAGAACTACTACGTTCCTAAAAGCAACCCGTGGGCCGAGCCGCACGAGGGCGCGACCGCCGCGGTGCTCGAGGAATTCTACGCCATCGGCCTCCGCGAACCGCACCGCATGAGCCACGACCCCGCGTCCGGCTTCTGGATCGGCGACGTCGGCGCGAACACCTGGGAAGAGGTCGACCTGATGGACGCCCCCGGCCTGAACTTCCAGTGGATCTACAAGGAAGGCACGGGCAACGGCTACACCACCATGCCGAATCCACTGATCGGCATCGATCGCGCACCCATCCACGACTACAACCACGGCATCGGCAACTGCATCATCGGTGGCCATGTCTATCGCGGCGCGGCGATGCCATTCCTCCAGGGCAAGTATCTCTTCGCCGACAATGGCACGCAGAACGTCTACGCACTGGAGTTCGACCCGGTGACGAAGGCCAAGACCGGCGTCCAACCGATCGCCACCGGTCGCGCTGGTGGTATCTGGGAAGGCGTCAGCTCCTTTGGCATCGATTCGAATGGCGAGCCGCTCTTGCTCCAGCTCGGTGCCGGTGTGAATGGCGCCGCACAGATATCCCGCATCAAGCCCGCTGGACCGCCCGGTGGTGGCACCTGGCAGTATCCGCCGCTGCTTTCGCAGACCGGCGTCTTCACCAATCTGTCCGCTCTGACACCCGCGGCGTTCATGATCCCCTTCGACGTGAACATGCCGCTGTGGAGCGCCGGCATGCACAAGAAGCGCTGGGTCATCTTGCCGAACGATGGCGTGGCCAATACCGCGGCCGAGCGCATCACCTACAGTGCGACCGGCAATTGGCAGTTCCCCGTCGGCACCGTTTTCGTGAAGCATTTCGCGCGGCCCGATACGGATGCGCCGCTTGAGACGCGCCTGCTCGTCCACGGCACCGATGGCTGGGGCGGCGTCACCTACAAGTGGCGCGCGAACAGCACCGAGGCGGACTTGTTAGAAGCAGGCATGGAGGAAACGCTGACCGTGGATGGCCAGACCTTCGAATACCTCTACCCGTCGCGCGCCCAGTGCAACATGTGCCACACCGCCGCCGCCGGCCCGGTGCTCGGCTTCCGCACCCGCCAGCTCAATCGCAGCCTGGCCTACCCTGGCGGCGGCACGGCGAACCAGATTGAATCCCTCAGTGTCGCCGGCTTCATCAATCCCGCACTCACGGTCGCGGATCTCACCAACGTCCTCACCTCGTCGTCCCACGACAGCCCCACCGTGACGGATGAGGCGTGGGTGCGCTCGTATCTCGATAGCAATTGCTCCCACTGCCACCAGCCCGGCGGTAGCTCGCGTGCATTCTGGGATGCCCGCCTCACCACCCCGTTGCCGAATCAGGGCATCCTCTGCGGACCCGTCATCGATGGCCTCGGCGCGCCAGCCCCGGCCGTCGTGAAAGCCGGCAGCATCGAGAACTCGATCATGCTGCTGCGCATGAACACCATCGAGCCACACATCTCCATGCCTCCGCTGGCCAAGGGCATCGTCGATGATGAAGCCGTCGCCCGCGTGGCCGACTGGATCCTCGGCATGGACGCCGATTCCTGCACCAAGAGCGGAAGCTTCTACGCTGGCGGCGAAATCGGCATCCCCGGCCCCACCCCGCCGAATGCGCACGGCCCGGACCTGTGGCACTCGAACCTCGTCATCAACGAGAACGCGACCTACACGAATAACACCAGCTCCACGATCTCCGTCGCGCTCGATCGCTTCCACTTCAATGCCGGCCGCATTGGCGATCCGGTCACGCCCTTCGTGGTGAAAGTGATCGGCAACAACAACTTCACCGTGGTCGCAATCGGCACCACCCGCACGAACTACGTGCTGGGTAGTAATAACGTGGCCTTCTCCGACGGCCAGACGGTGGTGCCACTGGCTGCCGGCGAAAAGCTCGCGATCGGCTTCATCGATGCCCAGGCGGACGGCTCCGGCGGCACGCTCGCCGGTATCGTCGACTGGGAAGAGGGCGGCGCGGAAATCTGGTACAGCGGCGGCGAGACGGACGCGGATGCCGGCTCCGTGACCCTCGGCCAAGCTCCCGACCCTGGCACAGAGCTCTACACCACGCTGAACCGGAACTACCAGTTCTCCATCAGCTACCTGCTCTCCGCGTATGAAATCGGCCACGGCGCGCAGGCGGCCAACGGCTTCGCGGTCGACGGCGCGAACTCGAATTTCGTGATCAACGAGACCGATACCTTCATCAACAACTCCGGCGCACCGATGACGGTGAGCGTGGATCGCTTCCGCTTCCACGCCTCTCGGGTCGGCGATCCGGTCACGCCCTTCCTGGTGCGGGTCAATGCGAACGACAACTTCACTGTGGTCGCCATCGGCACCACCCGTACCGGCTACAGTCTCGGCGTGAATGACGTGGCCTTCTCCAGTGCACCGGCGAATGTCACCATCGGCGCGGGCGAGAAGATCGCAGCCGGCTTCGTGGATGCCAATGCCGATGGCACCGGCGGCACCGGCCCGGGAGTCATCTCCTACGAGTACTTCGGCACCGATCAGATCTTCTACAGCTACGACGTGACCAATGTCGCTAGCAGCATCTCGCTCGGCCAGGCCCCCGTGTTGAAGGGCTATCCGGTCACGAACCTCACGCGGAATTACTACTACTCCGTCTCGCTCGGCTTCGGCGGCAAGGCGGACGAAGATGGCGACGGCCTTCCCGACAAGTGGGAGCTCGCCTATTCGTCCACCCTCACCAGCCTTTCCGGCACCGCGGATACCGACAAGGACGGCATGACCGACGCCGAAGAGCATGAGGCCGGCACGAACCCGACCAACGCGGCGAGCGTGTTGATGGCGCTCACTGTGAAGCCCGGTGCCGGCGGCACAACCGCCATCGCCACCGTCAGGACTGTCCCCGGCCGCTTCTATCAACTGAAGGTCTCGACCAATCTCCAGACGTGGACCACCGCCGGCACTTGGAAAGCCGCGAGCTGGCCGGCGACCACCACCGGCTTTGTGATCCCACAGAGCCTGTTGCCGCCAGAGTCCGCCGAGCGGCTATTCTTGAAAGTGTCGCCCGACTAGTCCCCCGCTGGGAACGCGGGCCGCTGGCCCGCAGAATGGTCCCTTGAGCGCTCAGCCGGAAAAGGTCCAAACGGAGAATTCGAGCTGTGCCCGCGCTTCCAGCACCGCACCTTCCATGACCTTTCCCGACATCTCCCGCGTGACCGCCGCGCTGAAAGCCGACGTCTACCAACTATGCCGCACCGAGGGCCGCATGGTCGGCACGGATGGCCACGCGGTGGCCGAGCGCTTCGTCGCGCGGCGCTTGGAGGAGATCGGGCTGTTGCCCTACCGCGGCACCAGCTTCGCCTTGCCGTATGAATGGGAAGGCATCGCCTTCACCAACTTCGCCGGCGTGGTGCCGGGACGGGATCGCTCGCTGGCCCCGCTGCTCATCGGAGCCCACTACGACAGCGCCATCCCCGCTCCGAGCGCGGACGACAACGGAGCCGCGGTGGCGATCTGCCTGGCGCTCGGCGAGCTCGCGGTGAAGCACGGCGGCTTCGAGCGCGACCTGATCGTCGCGATCTTCGACGCCGAGGAACCGCCGTATTTCCAGGGCCCGCCCATGGGCAGCATCCGCTTCGCCGAAGACGAGCTCGACGACCGCGGCGTCCACTTCGCGATGATCTACGATCTGGTGGGGCACGATGTGCCGATGGCGCTCTTCAAGGACCTGCTTTTCGCGACCGGCGCGGAGAGCCACCCGGAACTCCCCGGGCTGTTAAATGGGATCACGCTGCCAAAGAAGCTCCGGCTGATCGCCACGCTGAACCGCTACGTCGGCGACATGAGCGATCACGGGGTCTTCCGGAAAAGCGGCATCCCCTACCTCTTCTTCTCCTGCGGCCGCTGGGAGCACTATCACCAGCCGACCGACACTCCGGACCGCCTGAATTACGCCAAGATGGCCCGCATCACGCAGTTGTCCTTCGAGGTTCTGCTGCGTGCCGATGAAGGGAAGCTCAAGCCCTCCGCGGGAGCCGCGGACACGGTCGCTTTCGAAGCCGGGACCTTCCGCCGTTCGGCCGGCCGGTTTTTCCCGCTACTTTGCCGCTGGGCCGGGGTAAAAGACTTGGACCGCCGCGAGGCCATCGACGCCTTGGCCTCGAAGCTCCTCTCGACCGGACTGTAATTACATCGTACGTCGGGAAAGTCGTGACGAGCACGACTGGATCGATACGCTGCCCCGGTCTCCCCATGGAATTGGACATCTATTTCACCCCGCTCGAGCCCCCGATCTACGAACTGCTGGCGTGGGATATGAGTTTGATCATTCCCTGCCTGGAGGTGATTCGTCGCGAGTTGCCGAAGCTGGCGGCAGACCTGATCCCGAAAGGCTCCCAACTCGCCATTTTCGCGATGGCCCGCACGAAATTCCCCGGTGGCAGTTATCCGGTGCTCGGCGTCGTCCAATTCAGCGAGGACTACGATGCCCCCTATCTGGCAATCGAGGCCCGGATCCGCACGTGGTGCCGCGAGACCGGAAAGGATGCGTTGATCAAGCTGGCGGCGGGCGTCGAGGCACCGACCTGGGCAGAGCTCAAGGAAATGGCCTGCTATCCCTTGCCGACCGCCGGTTGAGTTGACCGGGAGTTGACGCGGCCCGGAACAACTCGTCCCCTGCTGCGGTGATCCGTCCCGATTTCCATGAAGCCAATCGCCTGTCGTGGAATGCGGCCACCGTGGCGCACAACCGCCACAAGCCGGACCAAGCCGGATTCCTGCGCGGTGGCGGCAGCACCTTGTTCCCGGAAGAAACCGGCCTGTTAGGCACGGTGCAGGGAAAAACGGTGCTGCACCTCCTGTGCAATTCCGGCCAAGACACCCTCGGCATCGCCGCCCTCGGCGCAGAGGTCACCGGCGTGGACATCAGCGACGAGGCGATCGCTTTCGCGACCCGGCTGTCCGAAGAATCCGGCATCGCCGCCACCTTCGAGCGCTCGGACGTTTACCCATGGCTGGAAGCAGCCGTGAACGCAGGACGCCGCTTCGACACGGTGTTTTGCTCCTACGGCGCGCTGTGCTGGCTCTCGGACCTCGGCACCTTCTTGCGAGGCGTGGCTGGCGTCCTGAATCCCGGCGGACGTTTCGTGTGCGTCGAGTTTCACCCGGTCGCGATGATCTTCGATGAGCAGGGCGAACCGAAATACGACTACCGCATGGCCGAGCCGCTGGCATGGGACGACGGCATCCGCGACTACGTGGCCGATTCCTGCGGCGGCCTCACCCCGTCGGGACCGGTCGCGCCCGCCGAACCCTTCAACAATCCGCACCCCTGCTACGAATTCCAGCGCGGGTTAGGCGACATTCTCGGTGCGGTGATCCTAGCCGGGCTGACCCTGCGGGAATTCCACGAGTACGAGTTCACCAACGGCTGGAAGCCCTTCGCGGAAATGAAGTCCCTCCCCGGCCGACGGTGGACCTCGCCGGACGGCAAGCCCTCGATTCCGCTGATGTTCGGCTTGGTGGCCGAGAGAGCCTGAACCGCCGTCTCCTCCCAGCATGCCTCAAGGGTTGCGGGACTCGCGGCACGCCGCCTAGGCTCCGCCCGTGTCCGGCAAGAACATCGTCTATTTCGACCTCGAAACCCAGCGCAGCTTCGGCGACGTGGGCGGCTCCGCCCATAAGGACAAGATGGGCATTTCCGTGGCCGTGACCTACAGCACCACCCGCGGCGGCTACCGGATCTACGGCGAACACGACATCAACGAGTTGGTCGATGAGCTGGTGCGCGCCGACCTCGTCGTCGGCTGGAACCACGTCGAGTTCGATTACCCCGTCCTGCAGGGCTACACGATTTACGACCTGCCGGCCCAGACCGTGAATCTGGACATGATGCTGGCGCTGCAGGAGACGCTCGGCTTCCGCATGAAGCTCGATGCCGCGGCGTCCGCTTCACTCGGCACCGGCAAATCCGCCGACGGCCTCGACGCCCTCAAGTGGTGGCAGGAACACAAGAAGACCGGCAGCTTCGAGCCGCTGATGAAAATCGCCGAGTACTGCGCCTTCGACGTGAAAGTGACCAAGTGCGTCCACGAATACGCGCTCGCGAACGGCCACATCAAGTATCACGACCGCGGCGGCCAGCTTCAGGAGGTCACCGTCGGCTGGACGTAAAAAACGGGCCGGACGAGCCCACGGGAATCGGCTCAACCGACCACGCCGAGCATTCCCAGCACGCCCCACACTGCCCAGCAGAAGAAGGCGATGAGGCAGACGATGAAGATCTTCACGGTGACGTCGATCTGCTTGGTCGTATACATGGCGGGCGGGTTCTAGGGCCGGAACCCCGGGGTGCCAAGGCGGAAAAAGCCCCGGCCGCACGAGGCGACCGGGGCTCTGAAGCCAAGAACCTTGGGAATTGGCCGGATCAGATCAGGGAGCGTCCTGAATCTCGATGTCGAGGAAGCCCCTCGGGCCCCGCGCCGGGATCGCTCCAGTCAGGCGGAAGGTCCGGTAGCCCCACTTGGTGGGATCGCTGAGCCCTGGCATGTTGGGATTGCTCGTGCTGGGCGCGATCTCGGTGACGCCCTGGTTATAGTTCACGAGGTCGTTCGAGCCCCGGATCAGGTAAACCACGTCATCCGCCACCACCGTCGCATCCGCTCCCGGACCCGGGGTGTTATCGAAGATCGCACCCACACGCACCGGCAGGGTGATCACCAGCGCCTGCTGGCCACCCACCGTTTCGATCCGCGAGCGGACCTTGCCGGTGGCATTGCCGTTGGCCGGATTGCCATCGAGGGCGAATTCCTCGAGATTGGTCACTCCATCGCTATCCGGATCCTGGGCGGCGCCGGTCTGGCCATTCACCGCGAAGCCGTTGATCCACGACTGGAAGGGCGTGGCCGTCGGCGGCGTGATGGTGATGCTGTTCGCATTGTAGGTCACGTTCACCCCGGCCGGCACCGACGCGAACGGTCCGGTGACCGAGCCCGCGGTGGCGATGGTGTAGGATGGAAGAGCCCCGGGCCCCGCAAGGTTCACCTGCAAGGCCACCCCGGTCACATTGAGGTTCCCCGTGGTAGCCAGGAGCCCGTTGTCGGCGGTCTGGCTGTCGTCGATGTTCACGAGGAATTTCGAGCCGGAGCTGAAGGTGACTCCACCATTCGCCGTGAGCGTGCCAGTCACTGCACCCGGCTCGATGCCCGCCCCCGTCTGCACGACCAGCGGTCCCGCAATGGTGGTGGTGCCGCCGAGGTTACCCCCGCTGACGGTCGTAGCCCCGGTGTAGGTGTTCACGCCGCTCAGGCGCAGCGTGCCGGCTCCCGACTTGGTCAGGCCACCACCCGCGGTGGTGCCGACCAGCAGTGGCTGGTTGATGGCGATGTTCTGGCCGTTGCTATCGATGCGGGCGCCACCGGCATTCACCAGGGCGTTGTCCACGCCGGCCATGAAGTCGGGATTGGCCCCGGCACCCGCACGAAGCAGGCCGCCGTTGAAGTTGAAGGTGCTGGTTCCGCTGTTTCCGAAGACCCGTTTTCCAGTGAGCGTGCCGCCATTCAGATTCACCGTGCCGACCCCGCTGGCATCCTGACCGAGGACCACGCCATTGGCGCTGCCCGCGGTGACTGCTGCGGTGCCGGAGATATTCAGCGTGCCGTCCCCCGCGAGGCCCACGAAGAAGTTCGAAGCCGCATTGGTCTGATCCACCGTCGCGGATCCGGAGACGGTGAGGGTGCCCACCCGGGTGCCGTTTCGCCCGATGTAAAGGTTCGCCCCCATCGCAAGCGAACCCGTGTCCTGCACGGTCACCAGGGCCGGGACAGCTCCGTTCTCATTGACCGACAAGTCGTCGGAGTTGTTGAACGAGCCGTCGCCCTTGATGGTCATCGTGCCGCCGCCGTTGAAGCCGACGGAGACATACGTGTTGCCTTGGAAACTGCCGGACCCGTCGATGGTCACGACACCCGCGGAATCCACCCCCGGCCCGACAAGCAGCGCGCCATTCGAAGTGTAGGTGGACGTGCCCACCACATTCAGAGAGCCCTGCGACCCACCGCCGCCGGCAACTTCCGTCAGACCGGAGGACATGGTGGAGCTCCCGCTCAAGTTCACCGCTCCCCGGGTGCCGTTCTTGCCGATGAAGACCGGGCCGATGGAGGTGACCGCGGCGCTGTTCTCAAGGGTCAGCGTGCCATTGGAAGTGCCAGTGTCCCCAATGTTGAAGTCTCCGCCGTCGGAGATGAGACTGCCGCTATTGCGGACGGTCACCGTGGCAACGCTGTCGTTGCTATTGCCGATCGACAGCCAGCCGGTGGCGCTCTTGTGAATTCTCGCCGAATCCTGGATCAGGACGCTTGGTGTAGAGCCCACGCCGAAGCCGACTTGGAAGCGGTTCAGGTTGAGGATCGCATTTCCGGCGACCGTGAGCGCCGTGGTGGCGCCATTCGCGACTCCTATCTGGGTGTTTCCGATGACGTTCGCCGTCTGGCCCACTCCATTGATTGTGAGCCCTTTACCGTCGATCACCAGCGATGCCGGCTCGGCATCCTGCGGACCATTTGCCAACGAGATCACTCCACCGTGGCTCAAGGTCAGGACACCCGCGCCGGAAAGGCGGAACTTGCCTGCCGTCGCGGTCACCGGACCGCTCATGGTCACGTTGCTCGCGATCACCAGTTCGCTCGGCGTGGTGTTTGTCGGGGCGTTGATATCAAAGCCACGGGTGACCGAGACAGCAGGACCCGTGTAGTTGAGCGTGCCCCCCGCCAGCACCAGGTTCCCCGCGCCCAAGGGGCTGGGGCTGCCGGCATTGCCCAACAGTCCGACCGAGACGACACCCTCTTCAATTGTCACCGGACCGGTGAAGTCATTGAGAAGGTTGCCAATGGTGAGCCCGCCGAAGCCGCGCTTGATGAGGCCGGTGGTGCCGCTGATCTTGCCGGTGCCCGTGAGCGTGAAGTCGTCGAGGTCGTTGTCAAAGATCACCCCGCCGGCACCCGGCGAGACAGTCGAATTGAGGATGACGTCGTAGGTCACCGGGCTCGTGACAAGATCCTCGAAGACTGCAGGATCCCCGTTCATGTAAGTGGTTGGTCCGCCCGTGTAGAGGTTCTGCCAGCTCGCCGTCGTGGTGTTCCAGACGCCGCCACCCGAGCCGATCCAGTAGGGCGCGTTCACCCGGGCGATGTTCAGGGAGATGACCGAGCCGCTGTCCACGATCGGAGTGCCCGCGGTCAGCGTCACGCCGAGCGGGAGTTTTCCGGGAACAAACGTGCCCGTGCCGGGCTTCGAGGTGTAGGCGACCACCGGGAACTGGCCGACAGCCGGCTGGTCATCGATCAAGTTGATCGCGATCTGGCCGGTCCGGGTGAGCGGCCCGTTGACCTTGATCGGAGCAGCGGTGGGATTCCCCGTGACACCTGTCGCAGCGGTGACAGCAAGCGCGCCATTGGTCAGCGTGAGCGAGGACATCTGCAGCACGCCGGCATCGATGGCCTGCACCGCTCCCAAGGTGGCATCGGTCGCCGTGAAAGCGCCGCCGCCGGTCGAGTCCGTGCTCACATTGAGCGTACCACCGGTGACGGTGGATGCTCCGATGAAGTCGTTCGCCCCACCGAGGGACAAGGTGCCTGCACCGCTCTTCAAGACACCGCCCGCACCGGAAAGTACCGCCGGAACCCCCACGTCGAAGCCATTGGAGTCGATCCGCAAGCCACCCGCCGCGACGTTCAGGACATTGACATCAGCAATGAAAGCACTGTTTGGCGCGGTGGCGACGATCTGGCTGCCATTGAAGTTGATGGTTCCGACCCCGCCGTCGGCTTCGGTGCCACCACCGGTGGCGGACGCCCTCTTGCCGGTGATGCGGCCGGTCCGCAGCGTTCCGCCGTTGAGTTCAAGCGTGCCGGTGCCTTCCGGCCCCACGGACATGATCGGAGTATTGAAAATCGCGGAACCGCCCAAGGTAAGCTTGGAGCCGTTGGCACCGCTACCTTCCGCGATCCACGTGACCGGGGACACGTTCACCGTGCCGCCCGTCATTGTCATTTCCCCCACCCCGCTGGAACCTACGATGAAGGCTTCGGCTCCCCCATTCCGGTTCCAGGTGCCGCCGCTCATCTCGACCGTGCCAGTGCCACCTTCGCGACCGATGGCCATCCAGGAATTCGAGTTGAGGGTTCCTCCCGACATCCTGAGTTTGCCGACGCCTCCGCCACCTTGGCCGAACCAGGTCTGACCGCCCACATTGATGGTGCCGTTGTCGAAGTTGAGCGTGCCACCGGTGCCGCTGCCATTGCCGACGACGAGTTCCTCGCTCATCCCAATGGTTCCGGAAGTGTTCACGTTCGCGGTCCCCGCCGCAGCGCCGGTACCTTCGCCCCCCACGTAAAGCCGGAAGCCAGCTTGAAAGCTAGCGCTCCCCAAGCCAAAGCCAGTGAACGTGCCACCTGACGCCGCGGTGTTGGCGATATTGAGCGTTCCGGAACCGCCGTTGTCACCCACCACCGCCCAACCGGCTCCGATGAGGGTTCCCGCCCGGATATCGAGCCGGCCGGTCGTGAGGTCATTCACACCCACCTTGACGTCACGCACACTGGCTGCCGGGCTGGCAGTCAGAATCGGATAAGCCGGGTCGATATCGTTGACGATGGCATCATCGTAATTTTCACCGGTCGGTGCCCCATTGGGATTGGCGGGAACGCGTCCTTCACTCCAGTTGCCAGCGGTATTCCAGTCAGTGGAGCCGGGGGGAGTGTCGCTATCCCAGAAATTGCCCACCGCAAGGGCGGGAGCGCCAAGCATGGCGGAGCCAGCAAGCAGGCTGGCGAACCAGCGGGCGTTGTGCGAAGCAGTCGCGGACAAAGATGCCCGCGTGGTCAGGATTGAGGTCGGGTTCGTCATGGGTTTCTCGGGATTTGCGGGACCCACCGCCATCATTGATGCCGACGGGTCTCTACGGGTTTCGCGACCGCCAGGCTGGCGGGTGCGTTTGATCTATCAATTTGGGTTCTCCCGTGTCTGAAATGCGTTTGGCATGTCAACTTGGGGTGGGCGACCCTCAGGTTGATGCACCCATTTGCAAACGAGTTTTGAAATTCCCCGGGGCAATACCGTCACGCGAGGTCAACAACCTGTTTCAATCACCCCCCGGCAGTCTTCGAAGATGGCTTGTATCCTCTGGTTTAAGTCCATTTCGAGGAGTCCGATCCCGTTAGCCCGATAACCTGCGGCTCTTACGTAAACTGCTAGACCAAAGGAAGACAGTCAGCCACTCGGAGCCGCGAACGACGGCTATTCGAAGGCGGAGCCGAACCCACCTTTCTTCCGCGCCTCCTCCTTGACTTGGATCCCGACCGACGAAAAAGCCACCAGGCAGAATCGCCTGATGGCTGTGAATCATCCCTTCCCGACCCGGTCGGTCAGGCTGGCTTCTCGGCGTTCCACTGCCAGCCGGGATGGCGCACGTAGTAGAGTGCTTCCTTCACATCGATCCCCTGCTTCGCCTTGTTGGTATTGGCCTGGCGATGAGCCTCCCAGATCGCCTTCTCCTGCGGCGAGGCGGCGTGGCGCTTCCGGTAGGGGGCGCGGTTTCCCACCAGCATCACGAAGTAGCCCTCGATGCCGAAGTCATTCTGGCTGGACCCCATCCGGTAGCGGCAGAAACCGGTGGGACCATTCTCTTCATAGAACTCTAACAACGCGCCGATGCCGGACAGGTCGGTGTCCGCCCGGCAATGCTTCCAGAAGGGCGTGTCCAGGGCCGTGTTCAGCTTGTAGTGCAGGCCCAGGAAGTCGCGGATGTCGTGCCAGCCTTGGGACACCAGCTCGTTGTAAAGATCGCGCATCGAGGGCGTGGGATCCAACTCCGAGTGCAGCAGGAAATCGACAAAGGTCTGGCAGTGCGAGCAGACGACCATCAGCGCCGTGGCTTCCAGCGGCTCGACGAAGCCGCCGGAGTTTCCCACGGCAATGACGTTGTCGACCCACAGCCGCTTGTAGCAGCCGCTGCGGAATTTCACGATCCGCGGTGCCTCGGGAACCTTCGGGTTCTTGCGCTTGAATTCGGCGGCCGCCTCGTCGTCGGAGATGGCCTGCGATGAATACACGTAGCCACGGTTGACGTGGTGCTCGTGCTCGATCTGCCAGCTCCATCCCGCATCCATTTGCTCCGCCGTGGTGTACGGCAGGATCGGCTCGCTCTCGCTGCGCTCCCAGCCGCCGACGACGGCGCGATCGCAGAACAGCGTCTTGTCGAAGCTCTCGAACGGCTCTTCCAGCACCTTCCCTAACAGCTCACTGCGGAAGCCGCTGGCATCGATGAAAAAGTCCGCCTCCAACTTGCGCCCGTCTTCAAGGTGAACGGCGGTGATCCCTTGCGGGCCGCGGTCCGCCCCGGTCACGCGACCGTCGATGACCTCGACGCCGGCCTCGCGCGCGACGACCTCGAGAATCTCGACGAACTTCGCGTTCTCGATGTGGAAGGCATGCCACGCCTGGATGTCCGGCGCACCGCTCGGCTGGCGCGGAAAGGCCTTGTCCTGCCGCATCAATGCCGAGGTGATGTCGACCGAGGAAAACTCCTCGTCGCAGTAGAAGCCGTTCGGCCTCGGCAAGTCGGACCAGTGGGCATCAAGCTGCGGCGCGAAGGTGTAGTCGAAGCGCCCGCGCTCGCCCCACAGGAAGCGGATGCCGAGCTTCCACGTCGGCTCGGCGAGCTCGTAGAAGTGCTTTCGCGAAATCCCGAGGTAGTCGAAGATGTGCCGTGGGAAATTCGGCGTCGTCCCTTCGCCCACGCCGATCACGCCGATATCCGGGCTGCGGACGATGCGCACGTTGAGCTGCGGGATTTTTCTTTTGACGGAGAGGGCGGCGATCAAGCCAGCACTGCCGGCTCCGAGGACGAGAACGTCTTGGATCATGAAAAAGTAGGTTTTTTTGTCGAGACACGGCGTGGCCGTGGGAAGGGAATCTAGAACAAGCCCCAACAATCGCAATCGCGCGACTGCGCTCAAGCGACGGATGGGTCATGCCGTCAGGGCCGAAAGAAGCCCCGGCCGCTCGAAGCGACCGGGGCTTGGGATTTAGTCAATCACGAGCTCAGGGAGCATCCTGGATCTCGATGTCGAGGAAGCCCCTCGGGCCTCGCGCCGGGACCACACCGCTCAGACGGAAGGTGCGGTACTCCCACTTGCTCGGATCGCTGAGCGCCGGCATGGTCGGATTGGCGGCACTGACGGGGATCTCGGTGACGATCTGGTTGTAGCTCAACAGGTCATTCGAGCCCCGGATCAGGTAGACCACATCGTCCGCGACCACCGTGGCGTCAGCCCCGGGACCCGGGGTGTTGTCGAAGGTGGCTCCGACACGCACCGGCAGGGTGATGACGAGCGCTTGCTCGGCACCCACGAGTTCGATCCGTGAGCGGACCTTGCCGGTGGAAGCACCCGTGGACGGGTTGCCATCCAGCGCGAACTCTTCAAGGTTGGTCAGGCCATCCTTGTCGAAGTCATCGGTCTTGCCGGTCAAGCCGCCGACTGCGAAGTCGTCGATCCAATCCGCGAAGGAATCGACCCCACCGACATTCAGGATACCGGTGCCGGTGATGCGTGCGGTCACGTTGGTTGCTCCCGAGCCAGGCGCACCCCAGGTGCCGGTTGCCTGAGGAACGCCGTCGATGCTGAATCCGGCGACGACATCGCTGCCCGCGAAATTCAGGTTTAGGATCGCGCTGCCGGTGGCAGATACATCCACGACGCTCGTATTGGCCAAGGTGGCGGTGCTCAGGGAGAGCGTGCCCGCGGTGACGGTCGTGGTGCCCGTGTAGGTGTTGGCACCGCTCAGCACCAAGGTCCCCGCGCCCGACTTGGTCAGGCCTCCGCCCGTCGAGACGGGGTCCGTCAGCAATGGCACCGAGATGGTGACGGCTTCGCCGTTGCTGTCGATAAGCGCGCCACCCGCCTTCACGAAGGAGTTGTCCACCCCGCTCATGAAGGCTGGGGTGGCACCCGTGGCCGCCCTGAGCAGGCCGCCGTTGAAGTTGAAGGTGCTGTTGCCGGCGTTGCCGAAGATCCGCTTCGCCGTGAGCGTGCCTCCGTCCAGATTCACCGTGCCGGTTCCGTCGCCAATCTGACCGAGGACCACGCCATTGTTACTGGCCGCAGTGACCGTGGCACTTCCTTGGATATTCAGGGTACCGTTGCCCGACTGCCCCACGTTGAAGGCAGCGGCGGCATTGGTCTGATTCACTTCTCCGCCGGTTCCCGAAACCGTGAGGGTGCCCACCCGGCCGCCATTCCGCCCGACGTAGAGGTTTCCTCCCACCGTCAGCGAGCCGGTGTCCTGCACGGTCACGGTGACGGGAGCATCCCCGTTCTCATTGACCGAGAAGTCATCGTTGTTGGCGAAGGAGCCGTCGCCCTTGACCGTCATGGTGCCGGTCCCGTTGAAGCCAACGGAGACAAACGAGTTCACCTGGATTTTGCCGGAGCCATCCACGGTCACGAAGCCCTTCGATGCCGCTCCGAATCCGACCAGAAATTGGTTGGTGGAGAGATACTCCGCACTTCCTGCGACCGTGAGCGTTCCTTCGGAAGTAGCCCCGCCACCACTGACTTGGGTAAAGCCGGTGGTCGACATGTTGGAGGTTCCGCTCATGTCGATGGTGCCCTTCGACGAGTTCTTGCCGATGAACACATTGCTAGCCAGGGTCACCGTGGCGTCGGCGTTGATGTCGAGCAGACCTACGGCGGAGCCGACGTCGCCGACATTGAAATCGCCGCCGGGAGTGGTGAACTGCGAGGTGCCATTCATGGTGAGTGTGCCTGCGCCTTCACCGCCGATCGCGACGTGGGATCCGGCCCCCGCGGTCTTGATGACTTTGCTCGAATCGCTCAATGTCAGGTTCCCGGTGCTCGTGCTGCCGAGACGTCCCAGGATGAACACTCCACCCGCATTGTATTGCGAGTTGTTGCTCATCGTCATCGTGGTGGTGGAACCTTGGCTTTCGCCCAGATAGGTAACTCCGCCGGAAGTGATCGTGGAGTTGTTCACCGTGACGAACTGCTCGCTCAGGTTGTTGGTATTCCCGTTGGCAAAGCCGGTACTGAAGCCGCCCACGTTCAACGTCGAGTTCGTGACCGTCAGGTTGCTCACCCCGTCGTCGCCGTTGCCACGACCGATGGCGATGAAGTTGCCGATGGTGACCGCCGTATTCGACAGCGAGAGGTCAGCCAGCCCATTGAACACGGTGGACACGTAGAGGCTCCCCGGAATCGAAACGGTCTGGGCTCCGCCACCGGTCAGGATCAGATCCCCTTCCTGAATTTCGGAATCTTGGCCGCCACCTCCGATCACGTTCGCGCCGTTGAAGGACAAGGTCAGGTTTCCTACCCCGGATTTGACCAGCTTGCCGCCGGTGCTGGTGATCGCGCCTTGGAATTCCACGTCGGCCGCCAAGGCAATGCCGCCGGTGCCGGTGATGGAGAAGCCCTGGTCAGTGACTTGTCCGGCGCCGGTGTAGTCAAGCGTGCCACCGGCGAGAACCAGACTGCCCTTGCCCAGCGGCGCCGTCGGACTGGCGGAGCTGGCGAGCTTGGCCACTGACACCGATCCGCCGCTCAAGGTGGTCGTGCCGGTGTAGTCGTTTTCCGTGGCGATCACCACGGTGCCCGAGTTGGTCTTGGTCAAGGTCGTGCTACCCGAGATCTTGCCCGAGCCCGACAAGCCATAGGTGTTGGCGTTGTCGAATCTCACCCCG
This sequence comes from Luteolibacter arcticus, assembly GCF_025950235.1. Lineage (NCBI taxonomy): Bacteria > Pseudomonadati > Verrucomicrobiota > Verrucomicrobiia > Verrucomicrobiales > Verrucomicrobiaceae > Neoluteolibacter > Neoluteolibacter arcticus. The sequence goes on from NZ_JAPDDT010000005.1 coordinate 352,053, forward strand.
CTTCCGCCGGGCAGGACGGTGCTGTTCAGCAGCACCTCCGACGTGCCGACCACACGGTCGTCGAAGAGCGCCGGGTCACCGTTCTGGAAGTTCTTGGTCACTTCGGTGTAGTCTTCGAACCAGTCACCATCCGGGGTGACCGCATCGGCCTCCGAGAGCCAGACGCCGTTTCCTTCTCCCTTCCAGTAGGGAGAGTTCACGCGGGTGACGTCGAGGGAGACGAGGTTCGTCCCGTTGTCCACCACGGTGGCGATGACACCGACGGGCACGCTGCCCAGAACGGTATTGAAACTTCCACTGCCGCCTTTCGGTCCCACGTAGGAGATCAAGGGAACAGATCCCACGACGGGAGCCGTATCGACAAGATTGATGGAGACCGGACCCCCGACTGTGAGACCGGTCGTCGCAAGCACCGGGGCGGTAGGCAAGCCCGCGTGGTTTCCAAGGTCGATGTCCAGCGTGGTCGCGGCCGAGGTGCCCAAGGTGGTGTTGGTTGCCACAAGCGAAACGGCAGGACCGGTTTGGGTGATTCCCAAGGTGCCGCCGTTCGCCACCACGTAGTTGCCGCTGCCGGTGGCCGCGGTTGTGACTGCCAGCTTGCCGGCATTCACGGTGTTGGTGCCGGGCAGCGCGTTGGTGCCGGTGAAGGCCAGCGTGCCGGCATTCACGGTATTGTTGCCGTTGAAGGTGGTGGTGCCCGATAGAGTGAGGCTGCCAGCACCCAGCTTGGTGACGCCGCCGCCGGTGCCGCCAATGGTGTGGCCGGTGCTCAGCGTGAAATTATTGGTGTCGATCAACATGCCGCCCGCATTGATCTGCACGGTGTTCACGTCATTGATGAACGCGGCATCGTTCGCCGTGGCGATGATCCGGGAGCCATTGAATTTAATCGTGCCGTTGCCGGAATTCGCCCCGTCGTTTTCGTTGCGTTTGCCGCCGAAACGGTGGGTCCGCACGGTGCCGCCATCCAGATTGAGCGTGGCATTCGGGCTTTCCGGTCCGACCGAGATGTAGGGGCTGCGGTATTCCGGGCCAGCGGGATAGGTGGTGGCACCGGAGATCGTCAGTACCGCGGGGCTCGCGCCACTTCCTTCCCCGACCCACGTGAATCCGCCTTGGATATCCACGAGACCGCCCGTCATGTTCATGGTGGCGGGACCGCTTGAACCCACAATGAACTGGGTGCCGCCACCGGTCTTGGTCCAGGTGCCACCGCTCATGTTGACGGTGCCGGTGCCGCCGGAGCGGCCGATGGCAGTCCAGTTGTTCACATTGATCGAGCCACCGGTCATGTTGAGGGTGCCCCCGGCACCGACACCGGTACCGGTGTTGTTTCCGACGTAGAACTGGTTGTTGACGGTGATCGAGGCGGTGCCGGAGAGATTCAGCGTGCCTTTCGAACCGCCGTTGTTGCCGACGCGGAAGGCGCCGTTGTCATTGCCTCCGACCGTGACGTTGATGATGGCGTTGCCGCCGATGGTTGCCTCGCCAGTGGCACCGTTGGCACCAATGATGAAGCCCGAGCTGTCATTCGCGCCCGCTTTGGTCAGAGTGCCACCGGACATGAACAGCTTGCCATTGCAACCGCCACCGTTGCCGATTTCGCACCATCCGGCGGTGGCGTTGATCGTCCCAGCGTCGATATTGACCCTGCCCGTCGCGCTGTTGGTGGCGACTTGGATACCGGATGCTACCGTCAGCGTGCCGGAGGTATTGATGTTGGCCGTGCCATTGCTGCCGGCTCCATCGCCGATCCGGAACTGGCCTTGGACGTTCATATTACCAGTCCCCGGGCCATACCCCGTGTTGTTGAGGCCGGGGCCTACCACGACACCGGTGTCCGCGAGGTTGTAAACGCCGGTACCGGCACCCAATCCGGCATACAGGAAGTTGCCAGAGCCGGTCGAAGCATCACCGGAAATGTGGTCCAGACGTCCGTTCTTGAGGCTACCGGAACCGATAATGATATCCGTGGGAATCGCCAGGATGGCAGACGGAGGCGCTCCGTTGGCGAGGGTTAGAACCGGCCCCGCAACGATGTTGATCAGCGCGTTCTCGTTGGTCGGGTCAACGCCGGTTCTGACCGGGACCCCGAGAGTCCAGTTCGCGTCGATGTTCCAGTTGGTAGGGCCGGCGGGATCGCCTCCTATCCACTCGCTGTTGACGGCAGCCTGGCTGATGGAGCTGCCAAGTACGGTGCTGCCAGCGAGGAGGCCGGCGAACCAGCGGGCGTTGTAACAAGCCGTGGCTGCCAATGAGACACGGGTGATCGGGGTTGGGGTCGGGTTTTTCATTGGGTTAGAGAAGAGAGGGTTGCAGATATGTACACGCCTATCCCATGTGTATGGGTTTACCGTTTGATCGGCCAACGCGAGTTGACTTCCTTGGAAAGGTCCATGGATCGTCGGTTTGGGTTCTTGGGTCTTGGGTTCTTCCGGAACGAGCGTTGCTTCGCTCATTCAGGTAAATTTGGAATACCAAATCCGTTTTCTATTGAAACAAAATTCTTTGGCATCCAAGCCCAATCGCAAATAAATCCTAACAATTCATTTACTATTCGTGAGTTACGACTATAATCCGGCCTTTCCAGCCGGTTTTATGGACCCAGGTTCGCGGATCCCGAGTTCTTCGATTCGTGAAGAGGGCTTCAAAAGATAAGCGTGTTTTTGAATAAGTCCACATTTGCCTGTTCGAGCGCCAAACGGGTTTTCGGGGACCATCAGGTAGTTACTAGATTGTATTTTTACGCCACCTTTCCCGTTTTCGATGGTTGTCATACAGACGGGCCGTTTCGCACGAAACGAAGAGCTTCTGACCGCCGCCAACCATGCGGACGAATCCACGGAGATTCGCGTCGGATCCGCTTGCTCGGAAAACCGCGCTCAAAGCCGAGGCCGAAGAGCACGGGCAAAAAGAAAGCCGCGCCCGCCAAAAGTGGCGGACGCGGCTGAGTGGATACGAGGGCCCTTACGGGTGGGTCGCTACGGCTTGGAGGAAGCCCCTCCCCCCCAGACCTTCCGAAGCATTGAGCCGGAAGGTGTGGAGTTCGTAAGCCGGATCCCCGGACGCCGTCATCAAGACGTGAGTCACCCCGCTGGTGAAGCTCGTCAGATTGAGCGAACCGCGAATCGTGTAAGTCACCCCCCCCACCACGGCGAGCTGGCTGCCATCCGGCTGCCCAGCGAAGCTCGCACCATTCCGGACGGCCACGGTAAGCGTCAGCTCCTTCTGGCTATTGCCATTGGTATCGGCGAGGGCGCTGGTGATCGAACCGCGGGAACTACCGTTGTTCGGATCGCCATTGAAGGCGAACTCGAGCAGATCGAGCGTGCCATCGTTGTCGAGGTCGCCGGTGCCATCGCGCGATTGGCCGCCCAGTTTCGCGGTTTCCCACGCGTCGTCCATGCCGTCGCTGTCACCATCGCCGGAGCCCGAGCCGAAGCTGACTGCGGTGAAGCTTTCGAGCGTGGCGGTCTTGTGGGCGTTCTGGTCGAGGACGTAGATGCCCGCTTGGAGCGTGGCGAGCCCGTCGAGGAAGGCGGGCTGGGCGGTGGGCGTGCAAGGGGTGCCATTGCAGCTCATCGACCACACGCCACCGATGCGCTCGATCACGACAGTCAGGTCGCGGGCGGCCATACCGCCGCTGTTGGTCACTCCGAAGAAGCCATTGGCGTCATTGGCCCCGTTGGTGTTGGTCCCCAGGCCCACGTAGTTTCCGAAGACCACCGCAGCGCGGGTCATGGAAGTGCTGCTGGTGCCCACCCAGGCGCCGATCTGGTCGTAACCGCCGATGACCGGCTGATTCACGTAGTGCGCCCGGACCCGGAAGTCCTGGTTCCCGGTAAAGCCAAGCGATGACAGCGGAAGACCGAGCGCCTCCAGTTGCGCCATGTTCACTTGCCCGTTGATGTCCGAGGACGAGCTGGTGAGCGCCAGCGTGCCGGCGGTGGTGTCCAGATCGAGGTTCGGATCGACGGTCGGGATCGAGGCTCCCGTGCCAGCGAGGCGGCTGGTGAATGGGGTGGCTTGGCCGTCCTTGTCCTGCGGACCGCTGCCGGTGGCCGTCATGCCGTGGAAGACATGCTGGTCGGCCGTGCCATCGCCATTGATGTCCTGGGGCGTCGAGTCGATGTCGGTCGGATCCGAGGTGGCCTCATATTCGGCCAGGTCGTTGAAGCCGTCGGAGTCGGAGTCGCCGGTGCCGTTCTGGGTCAGCAGGGTGGTCGTGCTGAACCAGGTCGTTTCCCAGCGGTCAGGCAGGCCGTCGTTGTCGCCGTCGCCATCCGGATTGCCGGGTACCATCGGATTGTCCGGAGCGGTTTTGGCCGTGAACTCGGCCAGCGAGCTGAAGCCGTCGCCATCCGTGTCGCCGGTGCCATTGTCGGTCAGGTCGCCGATGAAGTTTTCCTCCCAGCCGTCCGACATGCCGTCATTGTCGTCGTCAGGGAACAGGACGTAGGACACCGGGCTGGTGCCTGCGGCGAGTTCCTCTTCATTGGTCGCGTAATCGCCGTCCGGATCGCCGGTGGAGGTTTCATCGAGGTCGGTGAAGTACTCCTCCTCCCACGCGTCGGGCAGGCCGTCGGCATCGGAGTCATTCGGGCTCGACTGCGAGTCGTTGGGATCGCTGAGCGCGATGAGTTCTTCGAGGTTGTCGCTCGAGTCGTTGTCCGGATCATCGCCGGGATCGAATTCCAGGCTTTGGAAGTAGTACTGCTCGAAGGCATCGGGCAGCTTGTCATTGTCGGTGTCGAGCTGGGCGGCATTGTCCGGCCCCTGTTGATAGAGGCCCTGGACAGCCCAGTCGGCAAGGGCTCCGTCCCAGATGCGGACTTCGTCGTAAGTCGCGCTGGCGGTATTGTCGCCAAAGGTCGACAGGCCGAGCGCGGCGATCGGATCACTGAACAGCGCGAGGCTGTTCGCGACCGTGACCGTTCCGCGAGCCGGTCCCATCTCCAGATACGACTCGCCATCATAGGCCGGGGCCGAATACCACTTCACCACGGAACTGCCGGCGACTGGCGCGGGCTCGATGGTCATGACGATGTGATACTTGGTTCCGACGGCGTAGTTGTTGGTGTTGTTCGTCGAGGCCAGCGCGCCGTCGCGCCATTCGACCCGGTCGGTCAATGGGGTCGCCGCCTGGCTCCAGCTCATGAAGAGGTTCTCCGTGGTGCCGCTGTGGAAGTCGAAGATCCGCGACCAGCTCTGGGGCGCGTTCATCGTCGCCCACAGCTCGATGGTCACGGGGGTGTTCCGCGCGGGTAGCAGGTTGGCCCCGAGCTTGACCCACTGGGAATCCGCCTTCACCCCGCCGGCCAGCGTCACGCTGGTGGCGTCCTGGGTCACCACGTTGGTATTGCTGGTGGTGCCGTTCTGAATCGCGGCGTGGCTGGTGCCGACCGAGTCATTGAGGTTACCGGTGAAGCTCCAGCGGTGGAGGGCCTTCGAGAACGCTTGCGAATACGACGAGTCCGTCGGATTCGACCCATACTCGTATTCCTGGAGGTCGGTGAAGAGATCGCTGTCCGAATCGACCGTGCCGTCCTTCGCGGTGATGGTGGTGAAGTAGAGAATCTCCCAGCCATCCGCCATGCCGTCGGTGTCCGTGTCGCTGAAGCTGCCCGCATTCGCCGGCAGGGTGACGGAGGTGAATTCGAACAGGTTCGAATCGAAGTCGCCGTCGTAGTCATCGCTGCCGGTCTGGGCAGCGATGCCCCCGAAATGGGTGACTTCCCAACTGTCGCGAAGCCCGTCGTTGTCGGTGTTGGCCGGGTCGGAGGCGGCATTGTTCGCCGAGGTGCCGGCCAGGAATTCGTCGTAGTTGTTGGTGAAGTCCCCGTCGAGGTTGCCGGTGGCGCCGTTGACCCCGGTAGCTCCATCGGGAAGTGTCCAATCCAGACCATTGGCCTGTTCATAGGCGTCGGACATCCCATCACCATCGGAATCCGAGGAAGTCACATCTACGGTGATCGCGTTGCCGGTGTTGTTGAAGGTATAAGTGTAGCCGACCCGTGGGTTGGTCACCGAGAGGCCAGTGATTCCGGGCGCCAAGGCACTGGTGCTTTGGACGAGCGTGTAGCTGCCCAGCGTGGCGGCATTGGTCGTACCCGTGTCGTAAAGCGTGAAGCCAAGGGCGGCACCGCGGGTGCAGGACCCCGTGACAATCTTGTCGCTGCTGGTGCCGCCGCCGGTTTCGAAGGTCAGAGTGGCACCGCTGGCAAGGGTGAGTGAGGAAACCGTGAGCGTGCCGACGGCCGCCGCGGGATCCGCGACGACCAGTCCGGCCGTCGCGGCCACCGACACCGCATTGGCGGCATGGTTTCCGCCCAGGCCGAGCTTGCCGCCATTCACCGCCATGGGTCCGCTGAAGGTGTCGGCCCCGCCCAAGGTGGTGGTACCGGTGCCGGTGAAGGTCAGGCCACCGCTGGTATTTGCCACCAGTGAGGCGGTCCCGGTGATCGAGCCAGTATTCCCGACGCCGCCGCCTGCGAGTGCGAAGGTCGGCGCCGTGGTGTAGTTGATACCGGGGTTGGTGACGGTGATGCCCGTGAGGGTGCCGCTGGCATCGACATTCGCGACCGCGGTAGCACCGGAGCCGCCACCACCGGTGATGGTGACGACCGGGGTATCGATGAACCCCGCACCGCCGACCGTCAGGCCGGTGGCGCTCACGCCATTGCCGACCGGGGCGAGCAATGGCTGGCTGATGGTGATGGCGTGACCGCCATTGTCGATGGTGCCGCCTCCACTGTAAACGTAGGCACCGGTCAGGCCGGTGAGGAAGGTCGCATTGACCTTGTTCGCTGCGAGGGTGCCCCCGTGGAAGTTGAGCGTGCCGGAGCCGGCACTGCGATACACGGCCGGGGTGGTCACGGTGCCGCCGCGGAGATTCGCGATACCGACGCCGGCGGCCGCGACGCCGAAGCGCAGGCCATTGTTCGTCGCGGCGAAGTTTAGGGCTGCACTGCCCGAGACGTTGAGGATGCCGAGGCCATTCTCGCCAAGCCAGATGCCATTGTCACCCGCGGCGCTCTGGTTGTAGATGGCGGAGCCGGAGAGATTCATCAGCCCGATGCTGTTGGCACCCGCTCCATTGGTGACCGGGCCGGTCATGGAATAGGTGCCGCCGTTCTGGTTGAAGACACCGCGAGCCGTGGCAAGGCCGAGCGCGAGGAAGCCGCCGACGTTCACGGTGCCGCCGCTGATCGAGCAGGCCCCGTAGCCGGTATTGACCATTCCAAGGCCGAGCTGGCGGCGCAGGGTGAGCGATCCGGAGGTCATCTTCACCGTGCCGGCGCTCGTGCCATTGGTGCCGACCGAAAGCGTGGCGCGGTAGACTTCGTCCTGGGTGGCGTTGCCCGCGCGGTTGTTGTAATTCACAGTGGCACCGTTGATCTCCAGGATGCCGTTTTGACCCGCCACCGAACCCACCACCGCGGTATGGCCGGTGCGAACGGCACCGCCCTGCGCCATCGAGCCGAAGGTGCCGGTATTGTTGAGCACCAGCCGTCCGCCCTCGACCTGCACGTTGGAGGTGACGTTGCTGGCGTTGTTCGTCAGGGTCAGCGTTCCGGTCCCGCGTTTTACAAAGCCAAGCAGGCCGGTGCCCCCGCCATTGCGGACGATGCCGTCGAAGGTCTGGGTGCCGGCGATGTTCCAGAACGACCACTTGTCGGCATTGGTGCCGTTTTCAAAGGTGCCGGTGCCGGTCAGGCCGGTGGCGAGGAAGTCTCCCGTGCTGCCAACCGTGCCGCCTTGGATATCCAGCGTGCCGAGGATGTCGGTATTTCCGCCCGCGAGGCGAAGGTAGCCGGCGCCGGTCTTGGTGAGATGCAGCGTGCTGGCGGCACCGTCATTGACCGTGCCATTGACGGTGGTGTTGCCGGAGCCGGCAACCGTCAGGGTCTGGATGCCGCTGGCCGCGCCCGTGACACCATTGGCGACCGTCAGCGTGTTCGCCGTGGGGTTGATCCAGCTCTGGCTGGCAGCCAGCGTGATCGCCACGTTTTGCCCGGCGGTGGCGGAACCGATCGTCACCGCTCCCGCGGCCGGATCGAGATCAATGCCACCCGCCCCAAGCGTGAGGATTTGGTTCACACCGCCGCCCTCGAGCGCCGTGGTCCCGGTGTTGAAAAACACGACCGACTTCGCCGATTGGGCGGCATTCAACGCGACGACGGTGGCTCCATCGATCGGGTCGATGTTGAAGACGGCATCATCCGACGCGCCGGGAACCACGGCGGGATCGGGCGTGGTCGCTCCGGCAGCAGAGGACCAGTTCGCGACGGCATTCCATCCGCCGCCGGCTCCGTCCCAATAGACCGGGGACGTGAGGGCCGCGTGGGCGGAAGATAGCGAGGAAGCCAGGAAGCAACCTAAACCGAAGGCGGTCTCGATGAGGTTGCGGCGGGAATGCGGCAATTGGGGTTTCATTGGGTTGGTTAAGTACGTAACCCCGCCTTGAGGAGAGGCATGAAGTCCCCCTAACAGGCCTGCCGCGGGCACAGTGGTGCCGGCGAAAGGGCGGTCTTCGGGACGCCTTCCAAAAAGGGTCGACGAGGCTTAAAAGTGCCTCACCGGGTCTGCGGGTTTCGGGTTTCGATGGATTTGGGTTGTCGGATCCGATTCCGTTTCCCAACCGCCCTTCGGGTTTGGACGTTGAATGTTGGAGAACCGGTTATCGAACCTTGCCGCAGTCTAAATCGTCCCTTCGAAGAATCTTGTATTCAACGGTTTCGTTTGTGTGGAATTGCGACACTGCCATTTCAAAGATGCTTCTCAATGTGTCACAAGTCACTGCAAAATAGAAGGTTAAACTTAACCCATTCCGCCGTGTTTTTATCAAAAACCGATCAATTGATTTTTTTGGAATCGGCAAAATGGGGATGATTGCGTAGATCAAAGCGTCGCATTCATACCGAAACGAGAGCTTAGCGAAGCGCCCGCTTTTCGAAATGACACCCCCCCCCAGCGGTCCGCTCCGCTCGCACGTCCAAGCGCCCGCAGCTCCTCTAACAATTCCTCAAACGGACGGCAGCACGGCCGCCAGGATCTCGTCGACGGGAGCCATGCGACCGACGCCCTGATAGCCGCAGGCGAGGTCTCCTTCCGCCGGGCCGATGAAGCGACAGCCGTCTTCCCTGAGGCGGGTGACGTTGCGTTGGACGGCCGGGTGCTGCCACATCTTGCCGTTCATCGCCGGCGCGATGACCACCGGCGTGGTGCGCGGCAACGCGAGGTAGATCGACGACAGCGGATCGGGCGCGAGGCCATTGGCAAAGTTCCCGATGACGTCGGCACTGGCGGGCGCGACGAGGAACAGGCCGGCGGAGTCGGCGAGCTCGATGTGCCCGGGCTTCCAGCTCTGCTTTTCATCTTCCAGCGTCACCAGCACGGGGTGGCGGGTGAGCACCTGCAAGGTCAGCGGCGTGATGAACTCGGTGGCCACCCGGGTCATGACCGCGTGGACCTCATGGCCGGCCTTCACAAGCTGCGACGCGAGGTCGGCCGCCTTGTAGGCAGCGATCGAGCCGGTGATGCCGAGGACGATGGTCATGCCGGGATTGGAGCACCGGATGGGAAACTTCCAACTGCGAATGTGGGGCGAGGGCCCTGCCTTTACGTAGGCGCGGTGGTGACACCGCGGAAGCTACCCTCGCAGCCCGCCGTTCAGGTGGCTTCCGCGTTCTCACGAACGCGCCTACGGTTGACTGCTCACACCTCGATCTTCCAAGGCCCGCGCATCGGCTGCTCGATGAGCTTGTTCGCCTCGGAGTCGTCGAACTTCAGCGTCTTCGGATCGAACTTGAGGTTCTTGTTCAAGCGGTGCGCGGTAACGCCGATGTTGACGATGGTGCAGGACCAGAAGCCGTTGCGTTCGTTGAGGGCAAATTTCTTCCGGGTGCGGACGCTCTCGTGGAAGTCGGTGATCTGCGGCTCGGGGTCGGGCAGCGAGGCGAGCTTCTTCTCGAGGTCCGGGATGTCGGTCTGGAAGCCCTTGGTGATCTTGCCCTTCGGCCCCTGGATGTAGGCGGAGTCCTTGAGGCTGTTGTTGCCATCGAGGATGATCTTGCAACCGTCGGCGTAGGTGAACTCGATGCGCCGCCAAGTGCCGATGGCGTCGGCGTCCTGCGGGTCGGCATCGATCTCCACGGAGATCGGCGCGGTGGTGTCCTTGCCGAGGATGTACTGGGCCGGGTCGAGGTAATGCTGGCCCATGTCGCCGAGGCCGCCGCCATCGTAGTCCCAGTAGCCGCGGAATTTCGCGTGCACGCGGTTCGGGTTGTAGGGCTTCTTCGGCGCGGGGCCGAGCCAGAGATCGTAGTCGAGTTCGGCGGGCACCGGCTGCTCGGTCAGGCCTTTCTGGCCGACCCAGGTGCCGAGCTTCCAGTCGAAGCCGGTATGCGCACCCACGGTGATGGTGAGCGGCCAGCCGAGCACGTCGTGCATGGCGGCCTTCTTGATCTGCTTCACCGGCACGCCCATGCCGTAGAAGTTATCCTTGAAGCGGAACCAGGTGTTGAGACGGAAGACGCGCTCATACTTCTCCACCGCCTTCACCATCGCGATGCCCTCGCCGATTGTCCGGCTCATCGGCTTCTCGCACCAGACGTCCTTGCCGGACTTCGCCGCAGCGATCGACATCAGCGCGTGCCAATGCGGCGGGGTGGCGACGTGCACCACGTCGATGTCCTTGCGCTCAAGGATTTCGCGGAAATCCCGGTAGCCCTTCACGCCCTTGGCCTCGCCGCCGACCTGATTCATCCGCTGGGCGAGGTGGCTCTTGTCCACGTCGCAGAGGGCGAGCAGCTTGCCCGGCATCGGCAGGTGGGAGGCGGAAATCCCGCCGCAGCCGATGATGGCCTTGGTGATCTCTTCCGATGGCGGTGTCTGGCCATTCAGGCCAAGCACGCGGCTCGGGACGATCTGGATGGTCGCCAGCGCGGCGAGCGACTTGAGGGTTTGGCGGCGGGTCAGGTTCATGAGATCGGAGTCGGAAAAGGTTCAATGCTTCGTGTCACCGCCATCCGCGGACTTGTCCCAGAAGGCAACGAGGAACAGGACGGCGATGACTGCGGCCATGCCCGCAGGCAGCAGCCAGAAGGCCTTCCACTGGGTGGAAGCCGTGGAAAGCAGGGTGGCATCCACCTTCGGCAGCCCGACGGAGAACATCTGTCCGAGCTGCTGCGCGAAGCTGGGAGTCTCACCGGTGGAGCCGGCCTGGATCGCTTCGGCCAGCGGTGCGTGGCCGCCCACGCCGACCTTCATCCGCGCATCGGCGATCTTGTAGCCGAAATACATACCGATGCCCTGGGTGAAGAAGACCAGCATCGACTGCACCTGGCTGCGCACGGTGACCGGCGCGGCCTTGTCGGCGTAGATGAAGCCGGTGACGAAGAAGAAGTCGTAGCAAATCCCGTGCAGCGCGATGGCGAGGAACAGCATCCACACCACCTGATCCGGCGCGGCAAAGGCGAACAGCACATAGCGCAGCACCCAGGCGGCCATGCCGATGAGGATCATCCACTTCACGCCCAGCTTCCGGAAGAAGAACGGGATCAGCAGCATGAACACGATTTCCGACATCTGTCCGATCGACATCGACGAGGCCGGCTGGCGGAAGCCCATGTCGGAGAGGAAGATGGAGGTCGTGCTATAGTAGTAGGCGAGCGGGATGCAGATCAGCGTGGAGCACAGGATGAAGATGAAGAAGGCGGGCTTCGCGAGCAGCTTGAAGGCATCCAGCATGAAGATGGAGCTCAGCTTGAGCGGCTGTCCTTTCGCCGGCGGCGGCGTGGTGGGAAGAAAGAAGGAGAACGCGCCGAGCAGGAGGGAAGTCCCGCCGGCGAGGGTGAAGATGTGCAGGCTCTTGGACCATCCCATGAAGCCGGTGATGAGGCCGGCGACGATCCAGCCGATGGTGCCCCAGACGCGGAGGGCGGGAAATTTGCTCTGGTCGCTGATATTGGCGAACGCGATCGAATTTCCGAGTCCCAGCGTCGGCATGTAGCAAAGCATGTGGAGGATGAAGAGGTTCTTCACCATCTCCGCGTCCCCCTTCGCCGCGAGCCCGGGCACCGCAAGCATGGCCGCCCCGCCGATGAGCAGCAGCACGCCCATCACCTTCTCGGATGGGAAAAAGCGGTCCGCCACCAGACCGAGGAACAGCGGCGCGATGATCGCCGCGATCGGGGCGCTGCCGTACGCCGCGCCGATGATCGAGGCGAGGCCATTGGCGTCCAGGCAGGCCCCCAAGGTCACGAACCAAGCTCCCCAGAGGAAGAACTGCAAAAACATCATCACCGACAAGCGGGTGGTCACGGCGGACGGGGCGGCTTTTTCCATAACTGGGCGAGACTTGGAGAAACGCCCGCACGGCGGCAAGCAGGATCACGCCCCAATTCGGCTCAAATCGTCCGGTTCTCTCATGAAAAACGAGCATTCCTGAAATTTTTCCACCGGATCCTGAAAGCCCGGCTTGCAGCGGCAGCGTATTTGCGGCCCGTTTGTCACCGCACCTGCCATGAGCCCCACACCTCTTTCCCTTTCCCGCCGCCGTGTAATCGCCGGTTCCGCCGCCACCGCGGTGGTCGCCAGCTTCCCGAATCTCCTGCTCGCCCAAGGCCAAGCCAACACCGCAAAGCTCAAGATCGGTCTGATCGGCTGCGGCGGCCGCGGTACCGGTGCCGCCCAGCAGGCATTGTCTGCCGACCCGAACGTGGTCCTTTGGGCGCTCGGCGATGCATTCCCCGAGGCGGTCAAGAGCAGCTTGAACGGGCTCAAGAGCTTCGGTGCCAAGCTCGATGTGCCGGCCGAGCGCCAGTTCAGCGGGCTGGATGCCTACCAAAAGGTCATTGAAAGCGGCGTGGACGTCGTCCTGCTCGGAGCGCCTCCGGGATTCCGCCCGCAGCACTTGCGTGCGGCGATCGAGGCCGGTAAGCACGTCTTCGCCGAGAAGCCGATGGCCGTGGACGTGGCCGGCGTGAAGTCGGTCATGGAGTCCGCCAAGCTCGCCAAGCAGAAGGGCGTCTCGATCCAGCACGGCTACTGCTGGCGCTTCGCCCCGGGCGTCCGCGAACTTTACGGCAAGGTCAACTCCGGCGAGCTCGGCAAGGTTTACTCGGTCTATGGCACCTACATGGGCAGCCCGCCGAAGCCGCTGCAGCCCGGCATGACCAAACCCGCCGAGATGGCCGATGTGGAATGGCAGCTCCGCTGGTGGACGAATTTCGAATGGACCAGCGGCGGCCCTCTGCTCGAGCAGGCGGTGCACACCGTGGACAAGATCGCCTGGGCGATGAATGACGTCGCGCCGATCGCCGCCGTCGCCAATGGCGGCCGTGCCTACCGCACCGACGCCGGCAACGTTTACGACCACTACAACATCGCCTTCGAATACCCCGGCGGCGTGATTTGCCACCTCGGCGAGCGCCAGTACCTCGGCTGCCACACCGAGACCGTGGACCGCATCTATTGCGAAAAGGGCACCGCCGTCGCGCCGAACACACCGATGGTGCTCGGCCCGGATGGCAAGCGCAGCTGGATGTATCGCGCCCCGGCCGGCGCGGAGCAGAACATGTATCAGGTCTGCCACAACGAGTTCTTCGCCGCGATCCGCAAGGGCGAGATCATCAACACCGGTGAGTACATGGCGAATAGCACCATGCTCGGCCTGCTCGGCCGCGACGCCGCCCACACCGGCCAGCGCATCACCTGGGAGCAGATGTGGAATGCCTCCCAGGACTTCGCTCCCGACACGCTGAAGATGGGCGACAGCTTCCCGGTCGCGCCGGTGCCGGTGCCCGGAAAGTACAAGCTCGCCTGATTTCACCCCGTCTCCTTCGAGGCGCGTGCTGGACCCCGTCCGGTCCGCGCCTCATCTTTTTCCCGATTCCGATGAAACGCCTCGCCCTCCTTCTTCTCGCCTCGCAGGTCCACGCCAAGGAACCCGAAGTACCAAACCCGCAGTACTTGCCGGTCACCGAGCAGATCCACGCGCTCGTTGCCAAGAAGGGCGACTCCCCGGCCGCCGCCGCGGAGATGAAGGCCTACACGGAAAAGGTGCCGCTCGCGAATGACGGCACCTTCGACCTGGTGCCCGTGCCCGCCGGTGAGTTCACCATCGGCTCTCCTTCCGCGGAAGCCGGTCGCAAGGACAACGAAGGCCCGCAGGTGAAGCTCGCGATTGATCCCTTCTGGATCGGCAAGTGCGAGATGACCTGGGACATCTACCGTGCCTTCATGGAAAACGGCAAGGCGCGCAACAAGGATGGCACGCTCAACCGCGACTCTGACCTGATGACCCCGGAAGCGCCGGTGGCGAAGGATGGCGAAACCCTGGTGGACGTCGTCAGCCAGCCGACTCCACCTTACGTGCCGATGCACTTCAGCATGGGCGACGGCTACGGTGCGGGTTGGCCGGCCATCGCGATGACCCATCACGCCGCCAGCAAGTTCTGCGAGTGGCTCAGCGCCCAGACCGGTCACTACTACCGCCTGCCGACCGAGGCCGAGTGGGAATACGCCTGCCGCGCCGGCACCACCACCGCCTATTCCTTCGGCGACGATCCTTCCCAGCTCGGTGACTACGGCTGGTCCATGGCGAATGCCGACTACACCTACCAGAAGGTCGGCCTGAAGAAGCCGAACCCGTGGGGCATCCATGACATGCACGGCAATGTCTCCGAGTGGTGCCTGGATGCCTATCTCCCCGACGCCTACGCGAAGTGGGAAGCCGGCGCGACGAACCCGTGGCACCCGGCGGTCAACCGCTACCCGCACGTGACCCGTGGCGGTCACTACTTCGACGGGGGCCCGGAGACGCTGCGCTCCGCCGCCCGCGTGCCGTCCGATCCTTCGTGGAAGGCGATCGACCCGCAGAACCCGAAGTCGCTCTGGTACCTCACGAGCTGCCAGTACATCGGCCTCCGCGTCGTCCGCCCGATGAAGGTGCCGGACGTGAAGGAGATGCATCGCATGTGGAACACCGGCCCCGGGCCAACCGAGTGAACCGCGCCCGATGACCGCGGCGCAGCCGCCCTTGGACTGCTGCGATTGTTCGCAGCTTTTGAGTGAACGGTGAGGATCGCCGCTCACTTGGAGTGAAGCGATCATGTTGTATCGCTTCTGTCCGCCTGGGAAAACTTTGAGTGAAAGGAGAGGGACGCCTGTTAGATCGTTATCCTTCTCCACTCCGCGACCTCCGCGCCTCTTCGGCCGACTCCACCAACCCCGGAGATGAAAAGGATCACTCCCCTTGTTCGTTTCCTTCACGTGAGACACCTCGTCCTTCTTCTCGCGCTGCCGGCCCAAGCCGAGCAGCCCGAAGTACTAAATCCACAGTACTTTCCCGTCACCGGGCAGATCCACGCGCTCGTTGCCAAGAAGGGCGATTCCCCGGCCGTCGCCGCGGAGATGAAGGCATATACCGAGAAGGTTCCGCGCGCGAACGATGGCACCTTCGATCTGGTGCCCGTGCCTGGCGGCGAGTTCACCATCGGCTCCCCTTCCACGGAGGCCGGCCGCAAGGACAACGATGAAGGTGCCCGACGTGAAGGAGATGCACCGGCTATGGAACACCGGCCCGGGACGGCTGGAGTGAGCTGCGCGGGATAACCGCGGCGCAGCCGCCCTTGGACTGCTGCGATGATTCGCAGCTTTTGAGTGAAGGGAGAGGCTCGCCGCTCACTCGGAGTGAAGCGATCACGCAGGATCGCTTCCGTCCGCCTGGAGAAACCGCCGCACCCTGCATTCGGAAAGCTGCGAACAATCGCAGCAGTCCGAGGGCCTTCGGCTTTCATCGGTTATCTCCGCAAGGGCCTGCCTGGGGCGCGGTCCAGGCCATGCCGCCACCTCACCGGCCTTTGGGCTTCACCCGGATCTGCACGTGCTTGTCCTTCCGCGATAGCTCGAACAGGCCGATGGCCTCCAGCAGGTCGCTCAGCTTTCCGTAGCCGTAGTTCCGCGAGTCGAAGTCGGGCATCAGCTTGGAAAGATGGGTCCCCACGAGGCCGAGCGACGCCCACTCGCTTTCCTCGCCGGTGGCGGAGTCGATGGCCATGCGGATGCGCTTCACCAGCTTGTCGTCCTTGCGGAGATCGGCTCCCGCCTTTTTCCCCTTCCCCTCGCTACCGGTGCCTGCCGTGTCGGAGGCGACTTGGATGACTTCGGTGTAGATGAACTTGTCGCAGGCGGCGACGAATGGCTTGGGCGTCTTCTTCTCTCCGAAGCCGAGGACCATCAGCCCCTGTTCGCGAATCCGGGCGGCGAGACGGGTGAAATCGCTGTCGCTGGTGACCAGGCAGAAGCCCGAGAAGCGGCCGGTGTAGAGCAGGTCCATGGCGTCGATGATCATCGCGCTGTCGGTGGAGTTCTTGCCCGTGGTGTAGCTGAACTGCTGGATCGGCTGGATGGAATGTTCGAGCAGAGGTGCCTTCCAGCTCTTGAGTTGCTCGGAGGTCCAGTTGCCGTAGATCCGCTTGACGCTCGCGGTGCCATAGGTCGCGACCTCGGTGAGCACCGCGGCGATGACGGCGGCCGAGGCATTGTCCGCATCGATCAGCACGGCGAGGGGCTTGGCGACGGAGGTGCTTTCAGACATGCGATCATCCCAGCCGCGAACGGCCGCTGGGGCAAGGCACGAAAAAGGCACGGGGCGATTCACCCCGTGCCTTGTGTTAGAATCGTCGTTGCCGAAGAAACGCTTACTTCTTCTCGCCCGGCTTCACCTCGACGATGCCGAGGTCAAGGTATTGGCCGCCGGTGGTCTGGAGGCAATGCACGGCGATCAGGTTCTTGCCGGGCTTCAGCGCGGCCTTGCCTTCCGGCAGCAGCGGCACCAGCGAGAAATCGGTGACGAAGCCACCGGCCGCAGCGGCGCGCACGCCATTGATGTAAACCTCGATATCCTCGTCGTAATAGACGTTGAGTGCGATGTTGTCCGGCACGTTGCCCGGGATATTCACCTCGCGGCGGACCCAGATGTCGGAGCTGTTCCAGCGGGTGCGGACCTTGGCATTCGGCGGGCTGCCCGCGCCGAAGCCGGCGGCCCCCTTCTGCCACTTGGAATCATCGAAGCCCGTGCCGAACCACTCGCCTTCCGGGCGGGCGGTCGTGTAGCTCCACACCACGCCATCCTTCTCGGCACCGTTCGGCACGATGGTGGTCAGCACCGGCGCGATATACTCGGGCATCGGCGCCCAGCCCTTGGCCTTGGTCACGTCGCGCTTCGCATACTTCGCCCACAGGTCCTTGTGATAGAGGGCGGGCAGGTAAACGCCACCGACCACCGGGCGGGCGGTGAAGCCGACCTTCTTGCCGCTGACGGTCTCATACCAGTCGGTCATCGGCGAACGGTTCGGGCCTTCGTTGAGGAACTTGAAGGCCGGTGCGACCAGCGCTTCGAAGTCGGAGCGATCCTGCGTGAGCGAGGCGGTCCAGACGATCCAGTCGAGCTTGGTGTACTCCTTGCGGTTGTCGAGCGGCAGGCCGTAGACGTTCTGCTTCTTCTTGTAGAAGTCCATCTCGCTACGCAGCACTTCATCCGGGAACAGGCCCAGGCCGAGGATCTTGTCCCACACCAAGTTGTACTTCTGGCTCCAGGTGCCGGGGCGGTCGAAGGCGAGGCGGGTATGATCCCCGTCCTTCGCTTCTTTGATCCAGCGCTGGGCGAATTCCTTTGCAGTCTTCGAGTAGCTGGCGGCCTTCTCACTCTCACCGCGCATCTCGCACATCTTTGCAAAGGCACCGAGTGCGCAGATCGCCTTGGCGCTCAGGTTGACGTTGTGCGCCAGGTGACCGGCGAAGTCGTCGGTGCAGAGCTGGTTGGCGGGGTCGAAGCCTTCCTTCTTCAAGTATTCCGCCCATTGCTCGAGGCGCGGCCAGTAGAGGCTGGCATATTCGGCATTGCCTTCCATCTGCGAGACAGCGCCCATCAGGAGCAGGACGTTGCCGCTTTCCTCGACCGGCATCTGGTTTTCCTCGGTCTTCTCGCCGCCGCCATAGACCTGGCCATTGGCATGCGGGTAGGTGCCGAGGTCATGCGGCGCGAAGGGGAATTTCCAGCGGTCGCTCTTCGCATACTCCATGAAGGGCGCAAGGAACGACTTCGCCAGCGACGGGCCGAACAGCAGGAACTGCGGGGCCATCGGGTAGAACACGTCCGAGGTGGCGATGCAGCCGTTCGAGTGGTTCTCTTTCGAGAACTGCAGCGGCTGGCCGTTGTCATCGGCCACGAACTTGCCGGCGGCGAAGCACTGGCGGTAGGCGAGCGCGGAGAGCTTGGCGTACTTCACGCCGCCGAGCTTCTCCAGGTCTGCCATCACTTCGGCATCGAAGGTTTCGCAGCGGGCGCGCAGCTCGGAATACTCCTTCGCGGATGCGGCCAGCAGGTCCTTCGCTTCCCAACCGTCCTTGCGCCAGTAGGCCCGCAGGTTCTTGCGGTTGTATTGGATCGCGTAGATGTCGTCGTAAGCGATCATCGCCCACTTCGAGACCGGGTCGTTGCCAACCTGGAAGGGCTTGAGTTCGAGACCCGCGCCCACGCCATCGGCGCGGTCGGCTTCACCCGAGTCGCCCTTGCGGTAGCCGATGCCATTGCCGGCGAAGGCGATGCCCAGTTCGTTCGGCTTGCCGAAAGCGCGGCCAGCGGTGCTTTCCTCCGGCGCGGCTAGATAGAGGTAGCCCCAGTCGATGCGCTGGTCGTCTCCCGCCTTCTGGAGGACGGGCTGATCCTTCGAGCCCATGCGGACGACGGCCAGGCCATCACCGCTGGCGTCGTTCCAAGTCACGTCCTGGTCGGGCGTGTTGACGGTCAGTTCGCCGGACGCGCCGAAGAAGACGGACACCTCATGCGGCTTGCCATCGGTCGAAACAAACTCGTACGCGAGGTAGGTGACCGGCCGGGAAAGGAGCGAGATGTCATCCGGCAACGCGGGAGTCAGGAAGGTGAGCGAGACGGAGACGCCCGCGCCTTCGAAGGTGTAGATCGTGCGCGTCGGCAGCACGGTCAGGCTCTTCTGCTTCAGCGCCGGGGCGGCGGCCGGGGTGGCACCCATCACGCGATAGGCCTTGCCATCGATCTTCACCAGGCTGGTGAGCTGCTGCTGCTTGCCGGTCCAGTGGGTGGTCTCGACGCCATTGAGCGTGTCGCCGGGCGACCAGATGCTGAAGTACGGGTCGCACGCGACCAGCGGGGTCGAGGGCGGGACGAGGTCATTTTCGCCTGCGGGCTTCGGCCGGACTTGGCCGTGCGCCAGCGTCAGGCTGAGCGCGCCGGCAGCCAGCAGCGCGGCCTTCGGGTTGAGGATGGATTGGTGTTTCATAGAGATCCAAACGGGTTTGGGAGAAGACGGTCACCATGGACCGATTCAGGCGCATCGTCGCCGGAAAACCGGCGGGGTTTCAGAAGCGTCGCCCTCTACGTCGTGAAACACGTTCTTTCTGTCAAACGAATTGCGAGCCATCACCCGGCCGCAATCCCTCGTTAAGGACCCGCTCTCTTGCCAAAGAATCGGAAGATCTTGCCCACGCCGGACCGGATGCCGTGGGGCTTGGTTTCGATGCTTCCGATCCGGGAATCGTGGAGGAGGATGAAGTCCACCAAGCGGAAGACCTCGGCCGCGAGCGTGGGAGAGCCGATCACCTCGTCTCGCGCGAGGGCTCGCCCCACCATTTCGCGTTTATCGTGGGGCCTGCCCTTCGCATCGATGAGCGTGAAGCCACGTTGCTCGGCGTCGTTACGATAGGTCAGGGAAATGGCGAGGCGGAGGGCCGGGTCCGCGCCGTCGCCCCATGGGCCAAGGATCAGATCGAAATTGGCCAGGTGTTCCGACACTCCGAGAGTCCAATGCACCAGATAGGCGGCGCAGGTCGGCCCATTCTCCCCGCGATGAATGAAGCCGTTAACCGAGCGGCTGTAGTGGCCACAGTGAGCGCAAGGTTCCGGCTCGCTCTCACCATTTGGCTCCAGCGTCAGCCCCGGATCCGCATCCTCGCCAGTGGTGGGTAGTTCCCCGCTCATCATGGCGAGCCTAGGGAGAGGACGGCCGGTTTCCAGCCCTCTCATGGCGGTCCCTAGTGCCCCGGAGCCCGCTCGAAGAACAGCGTGAACTCCTGCCGGTTGTAGGTCAGGTGCGTCTTGGCGATCAGGGTCAGCCCCGAGGCCACCGCATACGCCTCCGCTGCCCGGATCAGCGCGAGCATGTCCTCCGGCGTGTCCGCCCCGGCGGCCTTCAGGGTGAAAACGATCAGCCCACCGGCTTTCAGCCCGGCGGAAAGCCGCACCACCTGCCGCAGCGACACGCGCGGGTCGCCATTCATGTCACAAAGCAGGGCATCGAACTCCCCGTCGGACTTGAAATTGAAGGTATCCACGTCGCCGCGGATGAAAGTCAGTCCTGGCGCACGATCCAACCGGGGATCCAGTGCTGCCTTATCGACGGCGGTGACGCGGAACCCGCGGTCGAGCAGCTCCGCGGTCATCCCGCCCGGGCTCGCGCCCAGTTCCAGCCAATGGGCACCGGCCGGCAGGTCCGGCTGGTGGAGCTTCAGATAGTGCAGGGCCTCGGCGATCTTCGCCCCGGCCCGGCTGATCGCGGCAGCCTGGCGGATGAATTTCGTCCCGCCGGGGTAAAAGCCGTTCGCCTCCCGCGGACTCCGCATCCCGCAGAAAAGGCCCTCCTTCCCTACCAGGCAAAACAAGGTCGGCGCGGACGGGTCCTGCGCCTCGACCTCGGCTACCGGCAGCGAGGGGAAGAGCTGGAGCACCCGGCCGCGGAGATTGGTGGCGAGGTGCTTGTAGAAAGGATGCGGCGCCCCCGGCAGCAACGGCCCGGTGAACAGCGCCTGCGCACCACGGTCGCCGAACTTCTTGAGAATCCCCTGCGCCGCCTTTTCCACGAAGCCGTCCATCTTCTGCGGGCAACACGGCCAGCCGTGCTCCACCGGCAGATTCCAGCTCGTGAAAAGCGCCCGCTCCGACTCGGACAGCACCGCCGGGTCGGCGAGTTCCACCAAATGGTAGTCGCCACCCAGCATTTTCCGCGGCGTCGCACCGAGGCCCGCCAGGATCTGCGGCGCGAAAGGCGCAAAGACATCGGGAATGCGGATCAGCCAGGACGCGTGCGACATGCCCGTCTCCTGCGCCCAAGGGGCGAGCGATGGAAGGACAATTCGCCCTTAGCGGGCTTCTTCCGCCGGCGTTTCCACTTTCAGGTCCGAGACGGACAGCTTGCCATCGGCGTTCGGGCGCACCGTGAATCGGAGCGAAATGGATACCGAAGGGTCATCGGTTTTCGGGACCTCCGCCCACGCGGTGAGGGTCACCCGGCCTTCCTCGGTCACTGCGGGATCCGATAGCGCGACGGCGTACTTGGCCTTGAACGCGTCGGCTTTGAGCCCGTGATCCCGCTCCAGGATCCGGCGGAGCTGATCCTGCGCGACGGGCAACAGGTCCAAGGAGGCAGTGACCGCCCCTTCTGCCGAAAGTGCATAGACTCCGGCATACGCCGTGTGCCACTTCCATGACTGCATGGCCACCAGATGCTTGGCCTTCTCCGACCACGCCACGGTGCACCGCTCATGGTTGTAGGTCGCCCGCGTGCCAGGGTGCTTTCCCCGCACCAGCGCGGTCGCCCGGTCCTTCTTCAGATCGACGACGAAATTGGCGAAGCCCGGTGCCTCCGGATCCAACGAGTAGCTTCCGCCCTCCTCCTTGAAATCACTCCACGCCACCGGCTTCCCGGTGGTGAGGCCCACCGCGATGGCGAATCTTCCGTCCTTGGAAGTCGTGCCTTCCACGACTTTGCAAAACTCCGAGGCGGGAAGCTGCGTGAGATCCTTCGGGAGGATGGGGAAGTCCTCGCCGTGGCATTGGGCCGCGAGCCAGACCGCCGCCAGTCTTCCCATCATCCTAAGTTTCACGATGCAAGTCTGGCCGGGAAAGCCGCCAGATCAAGATCGCTGGACGAGGGTCTGATGCCGGCCGTTAGCGGACGTAATCGAGGGCCTTCTCGCGGGAGCTGCGGAATTCCTCGAGGGTCACCTGGCCGTCGCCATTCGCGTCGGCTTCCTTGAAGGGCGCGGCGAGGGTCTTCTTCACCCCGGCGCTGGCCCGGGCCTCCTGCAGCGTGATCTTGCCGGAGCCGCTGGTGTTGACCCTGTAGAAGCCTTCCTTGGTGCCGCCGTTGTCCACGAACTCCTTCTCGGTGATCACCGAGTCCTTGTTCCCGTCGAAGCGGGCGAACATCTCGCCGATCAGGTGGGCGTCGTATTCCTGGCGCGAGACCTTGCCATCGCCGTTCATGTCGGCGGTCTTGAATGACTGCTCCACCGTCGGCGACGGGCTCGTCGAGGAGCAGCCGGTGAACGAAAAGGCGGCAGCGAGGCAAAACAGACCGGATACGAGCTTCATGGCTTTGGAAGATGACCGGAATCCGGCCTGCTTGGTCAATCCATTTCCCTGCCCATCCAGAGCAACCGCAGTGGAAGATCTGAACCGCGAATCAACGCAAATGGGCGCGAATTGGGGAAGTCGTCAGGCGATTTGCCGGTGAAATGCGCCGAACCAGGGCGTCCATCGCTGGGAAAGGGATCCTCTTCGCGTCCATTGGGGTCCAATCGCGGTTTGAAAACCCAATTTCCCGGATCACATCCGCGTCTTCGTCGGCAGCATCCTCTTTTGAGGTTTTGAAGAAATCCGGGCTCGTTTCCACTCGTCTGCTGCCACTAGGCTTTCTCCGGCATGATCGTCCTCATCCGCAATATCGACCGCTCCATCACCGAAGAACACGTCCGCAGGATGCTCGACCAGTACGGCAAGGTCCGGACCTTCGACCTGGTGATCGACAAGGCCACCGGCCAGTCCAAGGGCTTTGGCTTCGCCGACATGCCATCGATCGACCAGGCGGAAGCGATGATCAAGGGGCTGAATGGCACCCGGCTCGGCTCCGAAAAGCTGCGGGTGAAACGCGCCGCCTCGTCCTCCCTGCTCGGCACGCATGAGCCGCGACCGAAGACAGCGGAGAAGAAGAGCTTCTTTGCAAAAAAGGCGGCGAAAAAAACCGCAAAGAAAGCGGCCCGGAAATTCACCGGGAAGCGGGCACCGCGGCGGGAAGGCTGAGCAGGCTTCCGGTCAAGCGCCCTGCTCCAGCCGCTCGGCGGGGAGCGGCGAGGCTGTCGTGACGACTTTGCGGTAAGCCAGCAGGATGGCGAGGAACGCAACCGACACGGCAACGGCGATCCAGAGGTCAGTGGAGGACCCTTGGACGGCCTGATAAGTTACCAGCAGGGCCAGCAAGACGAACACGATGCACAAGTTCATCGTCGAGACGGATCGGGCAGGATGACGAAGCCAGGAAAACGTGACCGCACCGCCTAACATGAGGGCGACATAGAAATCCGGAAACTCCCAGCCACGAGGTCCGACGGACATCGACCGCGCCGAGGCAAGCACCAAGCCGGCAGCGCAAGCGAGGACTATGCGGGTGATCTTCAAATGAATGACCTTTTCCAGCAGGATAGATCTTTCCTACCGGAGTTGACCCGTTTGACAAGGGCCGAGCCGAATGGCACGGGATTAAGGTGGTTCCCGGCTTCTTCCGTCCCGGAGGGACATCGGAAATTAGCCGGTGGTGACAACCACCGGCCCCGATGTCCGAGAATGCTCCGCCCCGGCAGGGGCGGTGGAAAAGTGGCGTCACCAACCGTTCACTGCTGAGTCTGTCGCCCCTGCCGGGGCTTGAATGAAGATGGGTAGCCTCCCGGTGGCTCACGCTACCGGCTAATTTCCGACACCCCTCCGGGGTCATGAGTATCCACCGAATCTCACCTTAATCCCGTGCCATTCAGGGCCGAGCCCTTTCCCACTCGCGATGGCAGCCCGGCTGATCTAGCGGTTTCTCCCATGACCTCCGCCGACCACGCCCGTGCTGTCGCCCATCTCCGGAAATCCTGCCCTTCAATGAAGGCGCTGATTCGCCGCGTCGGCCCTTGCGCGCTGGAGATCGAGGCCGGTCGCACGCCCTTCCAAGCGCTGGTCAATGCCGTGGCGCACCAGCAGCTCCATGGCAAGGCGGCGCAGACGATCCTCGGGCGCTTCCGCGGGCTCTTCGGCGGTCGCTTTCCCGGACCGCAGGCGCTGGACAAGGTGACGGACGAACAACTCCGCGCCGTGGGCTTCTCGCGGGCAAAGACGGCCGCCATCCGCGACATCGCCGAGAAGACCTTGTCCGGGGTGGTGCCGGGCTCGAAGGCCATCGCCGCGCTTCCCGATGAGGAAATCATCGCCCGCCTGACGCAGGTCCGCGGTGTCGGCCGCTGGACGGTGGAGATGCTGCTGATCTTCACCCTCGGCCGGCCGGACGTGTGGCCGGTGGATGACTTCGGCGTGCGCGCCGGCTACAAGATCGCGTATGGCCTCGATGAGATGCCGAAGCCAAAGGAGCTGCTCGGATTCGGCGAGAGGTTTCAGCCGCACCGCTCGGTCGCCGCCTGGTACCTGTGGCGGGCCACCGACTTGAATCGCTCGCCGGAGCCGTGATGTCAGCCACGGACTACCCGCGCCACGCATCCCACAGCAGCTTCGCCGTCATCGCGAAGACCACCGCGAGGAACACCGGCCGGATCAGGCCCGCGCCCTTCTTCACCACCAGACCCGCACCGAGCCGGGCGCCGATGACCTGCCCCCCGATCATCGCTCCCGCGGCGCTGAAATGCACCGACCCGTGCGCCAGGAAGATCCCCAGCGAACCGAGGTTGCTCGCAAGGTTCGCCGCCTTTGTGTAGCCCGTCGCGCCCTTCAGCTCGAGGCCTAACAGCGCCACCGTCGCCAGCGTCCAGAATGACCCCGTGCCCGGCCCGAAGAAGCCATCGTAGAACCCGATCGCGATCCCGAACACCGCGGCGAAGACCACCGGCGACATCTTCGGCTTGCCCGTCTCGACGCCGAAGCGCCGGTTCAGCGCGGTGTAAACCGCCACCGCCGCCAGCAGCCATGGGATAAGTTGCTTCAGCAGGTCCTTGCTCAGAATGCTCACCGCCTGAGCCCCGGCCATGCTCGCGAGAAACGCCATCACCACCGCCAACCGCAGGCCCGGCGTCTCCATCAGGCCGGCCCGCGCGTAGCGCCACACCGCGATCGACGTGCCGCACGATGATTGCAGCTTGTTCGTCCCCAGCACCACCTGCGGCGGCATGCCCGTCGCCAGCAAGGCCGGCACCGTGATCAAGCCGCCGCCACCCGCGATGGCATCGATGAATCCACCCGCGAAACCCGCCAGAAACAACAACCCGTGAACGACGGGCGACAGCGGATTCATGGGGCCTTCGCCTTCTTCTCCGGCTCAGGCTGCGGCTCCGACTTTGTGGCAGGCGGATCTTCGCGCTTCGGCGCGACTTGCATGAAATTCAGCAACTCCATCGCCAGACCGATGTCCGCCTTCGTGACGATCTTTCCATCGGGCGAAACCATCGACTTGGCATCGATCGAGGCAGAGTTCGTGAGCTGGTCCTCGATGCTTTCCTGCTCGCCCGGTTCCAGCGGCTTCGCCGGCTCCACTTGGGGGGCCGCCGAAGGTTCGGGATCCGGCTCACGGAACAGCGAGGCGACGATCTCGCGGTTCTCGCTCGGGCTTACAAGGGCGATTACTACCACCGCGATCACCGCGGCAATGATACGCGTGGTGCGCCCAGCGACCCGTTGCCGGGCCGCGGCCCGCACCCGTTCGCGCTCGTCCAAGATCGCCCGGAGTTCTCCCTCGGACGGCTCGGCAGGTTGCTCTGGAGCTTCCTCCACACCCATCCCAATGCCCGAAAGCCACGGAAGTGTCAAACTTCAACCCGGGTTAACGGGCGGAGGCTCACTTCATCATCACGGCGCTTGCACCCCGGGTTGCTCGTGGAAGTTGCCCTCGGAGTTGCGGACGAAGACGGAGGGCGACAGCGCATAGGGCCGCTCCGCATGATCTTCGGCAATCTTCCCGCCAAGCTGGCGGTGGAACTCAGGGCTGCAATCGAGCCTCCAACAGATCAGGAAATCCCGATTGGGAATTCCGAAGCGGAACGTTTCGCCCAGATGCGAGGCGATGAAATCCTGGAGTCCGGGAATGAGGATGCGCGCCGCATCGTAGCCGTCGCCGCTATCGATCGCCAAGATGGTCTCCGCATCGTTCTTGCTGAGATGCACGTCGATGTCGCGGCTGATGGCTTCCAGATTTTCAAGGGCGATCTCGTGGAGCTCTTCGGGAGAAATCTTCCATCGCTCCAAGTCGACTTGGCGCACATATGCGTATGACTGCGGGAAATCCGCGACGATGCCGACGGCGATTCCCGTCGCGAAGGGAAAGGCGACGATTGGCACGGGTGCCGCCTGCACATAATCCGCAGGCATGACCTGGAGACGGAGCTGGTCCCGAATCTCGTCCAGGGAAAGGTCATCCAAGCTCGGGGTTTCATTCGCGAAGATCGACCCGAAGTGGTCCTCCACCATCGTTGCGAAGTCCTCGTCCGAGATCTCGCCAAGCTCATACTTCGCCCGGAGGTTCTGAAGGCCGAGACGCCATTTACCGACGATCAAGACATCCGGCTCTTCCGGGTCCGGTACGAAATCCATCCCGGGAAAGACCTGCCCGGCGATTCGGATTACCCGGTCCCGGAAGCCTGCGTCGTCATCGTGCATGAAGGATGATTTGGGTAAATCGCGAGGCGGTGGCAAGCGAGAGGTTTGCGAGAGTCAGCGCGCCAACCGGGAATCGTGCGGCCACGGCAGGTTCCACTTCAAAGCTCGGCCACAAGCAACCATCCCTCGATCGCTTCGTGAAGGTTGACGTCAACTTCTTCAAGGGTTTCGCCTTGGGTAAAGCAACCGGGCAACGCCGCCACTTCTGCCCAAAATCCACCCTCTTCGGCTTCGTGGATGATGGCCTTGAGCCTCATGCTCTGAGCCTAGCGTTCAAAGTCCTTGGTGCAATTCCCGGTTCAGCGATCCAACTCCGGCGGAGCGGCGTCCGCTTTCGAGGCATCAGCAGACGAGCCTTTGGAAGCTCTCGTCGTAAACCGACCACTCGTCGATGCCGCCTTACGGTCCATCTGGGCGTAGGCATCGGCTGAAGTCCTCGCAGACTTCGCGGTGCGGGCGGTCTCGATCTTTTTGAGGTAATCGGGCTGACTCATCCAATCGCGGGGAAGAGTAGCGAAAGTCGCGAGTCTGCGCACGCTTCTAACGTAGGCGCGTTCGTGAGAACGCGGAAGGAAGGGTGGAGCCCGCTTCCTTGGCGGCTTCCGCGGTGTCACCACCGCGCCTACGGATGGAAAACAAAAAGCCGCCCGGGTTTCCCACGGGCGGCTTTGTTAGAATCGGAAAGCGTCAGGATGATCTGTTAGACCCCCTGGTCTTACTCACCAGCCTTCTCTTCAGCGGGCTTCTCCTCCGCAGGCTTTTCTTCCGCCTTTGCAGGTTCAGCCGGCTTCGCGTCCTTCGCTTGGGCGGCGACCTTGGCGATGTCGGCGGCGGGCAGGATCACGGGCGAGATCTGGATCTGGCCGGTGCGGGAGGAATTGCCCTTCGGATTGCGCAGCACCGACACTCCGAGCAGCTTGCCATTGGCGAGATAGATCGGGCAGCCGATCGCATCGGTGGCCACGCGGTAGAAGGTGCGCGGGCGGGTGGTGATACCGGAAATCTCGGTGGTCAGCAGGCTGGCCTCGCGGTTGAGCGATTCATCCAGGCGGCCGAGCGCGATGCACTCGTCGAGCACTTCGCCCTTCGCCGAGTCGGCGAGGTTGATCGCCTTGAATTCGATGCCCTTGGCCTCCTCGCTGTCCATGCGAACCTTGATGAAGGCGAGCCCCAGGTCTTCGTCCTTCAGCACGAGGTCAGCGGGAACTTCCGAGCCATCGGCGGTGATGACCTTCACTTCCTTGATCTCCGAATTCGACTTGAGCTTGATCGGTCCCATCGGCGTGTTGACCGTCTGGCCATCGACCATCGATGACTTGTCGAGGCCGCCGAGCGCAGTGACGATCAGGCCGGAGGCATCGATGATGGTGCCGGTGACCTCGCTCTTCTCTTCCTTTTCCTGGGCGGCGAGCGCGGACTTGATCTGGGCGGGCACGTCGCCATCGGCAGACATGCTGGTCTTGGCGAGTACGGACAGCCAGACGACGGCGTCCTTATGCTCGGCGGAGAGCTTCTTGGCAGTGTCGCGGAGTTCCGCGGTGGAAGCGGAGGCGAGGGCGGTGGTCGCCGCGAGGGCGAGAACGATGGTGCGGAACATAGTAGTCGAAAGGTGAGAGTGGAGAGTTGAGAGAATGAAGATTACCAGCGTGGCTCGATTTCGAGGAACCACGTGCGCGGGCCACGGCGGATGCCGAAGACGACGCTGCGCGGTTTGCTGTCGCGGAGCGAGATGAGTTTCGTCTTGAGAGTGTCGATTTCGTTCATCGGCGTGCCGTCGATGGTGAGGATCACATCGTCCGGCGAGAGCCCGCCGAGAGCGGCCCAACCGCTGGGCTCGACCTTCATCACGGAGATACCGGCCGGCTCCAGATCGAGCTCGGCCTTCATCTTGTCGCGCTGGGCGGTGGAAAGCTGGCGGGCGGTGAATTCGAAGAGTTCGTCCTTGTACTCCCGCAGCTCGCTGTCATCGATCGGCCGCGGCGCGAGCGAGACGTTCCACGTCTGCGGCTGACCGGCGCGCATACCAGTCAGCTCGACGGTCGCATCGACCGGATAGGCGAGGATCAGCTCAGGAAAAGTCTCGGAGTCTTCCGGGCGGCGGGCGTTGATGATCTTGCCATCCAGCTTGAGCAACAGATCGCCTTCTAACAAACCTGCCCGCTTTGCCGGTGAATCCGGCGCGAGCGAAGTCACACGCACGCCCTTCTTGCCAGCGATGCCGAGCGCGGTCGCGAGCTCGTCGGTGATGACCTGGGTGGCGAGACCCATCCACGCTTTCTCCGCAAGACGCGGCTTCACCGGATCCTTCACGGGGCCGACCTTCACCACGGTCGCGAACTGCTGGCGATCCCGCTCGAACTCGACGAGCAGAGGCTTCGGCTCGGTGACATCTTTGACAAAATCCGTCGTGAAGGCGATCAGCTCGGCGCGGTTCTTCATCGGCTTGCCGCCGACCTTCACGATCACGTCTCCGCCACGCAGGGGTGGCTTCGCTTCGGAGGAAGGTCCGCCGCCGCGCACGGTATCGACCAGTACCCCGTCCTTGTCGTCGCGTGATTTCTCAAGCGCGGAGACCTGGGTGAAGTCGCGGGTCGTCAGGCCCCACTCGCGCAGTTCGCCTTCCTTTGCCTGCGTCGGTTCGCGGACCACGGTGGTGAGCTTCCACGTGTGCGGCTGGCCACCGCGCTGGCCGGCCAGGGTGACCTCGGTGCCGGGCGTGGTATTGAGCACCATCGCATTGAAAATCGGCAAATCCTCCGCGGCATGGCAGTCCGGCAAGGCCGTGCCCTGATACGCGGTGATGAAGTCACCGGGCTGAATGCCGGCATTCGCGGCGGGGCTGCCCTTCCATACGGAAGCGACCAGCGCGCCCTTCTTGTCCGCCATGCTGCGCAGAAGCGGCTGGACTTCCACGCCGATCCAACTGCGGGTCACGCTGCCCTTGTCGATCAGCTCGGCGGCCACCTTCTTCGCGAGATTCGAGGGAATCGCGCCGCCAAGGCTGGCGATGCCGACTTCATTCACGCCGATGATTTCACCGGCCGGATTGACCAAGGGGCCACCGCTGTTGCCGGGATAAATGATCGCGTCGTGGCCGATCCAGCGGACCAGTTCGCCGACCTTTTCGCCATCGAGCGTCAGGCCGATCTGGTGGCGCGGCACGATCATCTCGGTATTCGCGACGATGCCGCGGGTGACCGATTGCGAGAGCCCGCCGGGGCTACCCATCGCGAAGACCAGGTCGCCGGTCTTGAGCGCATCCGAATCGCCGAAGCCCGCCACGGCGAGCGGCTGGTCCTTGAAGCGGCGGGTGTTCAGGTCCAGCTTGAGAATTGCCAGGTCGGAGAGCGCATCGGTGCCGACCAGCGTGGCATCCACCTCATCGTGATTGGAAAGCGTGCAGACGAAGCGCGTGCCGCGGCCGGCGACGTGGTGATTGGTCAGCACGTGGCCCTCGGGCGAAATGATCGCGCCGCTGCCGCTGCCCTGCATCTTCTTCATCGTGCCGTCGGACCCCTCCTCCATCACCACGTAGATGCGGACCAGCGCGGGATAGACCTTCTTGATGGCATCCGAGACCTCGGCGGCGGGCACCGGCACGGATGGAGGCTGGCTGGCATCCTGGGAAAAAACGGGCTGGCAGGTCGCAAACGCGAGCACCAGAAGAGCGGAACGGCAGGTCATGAGGGTCATGGGTGGGCTGGGGACGCCCTCAAGCGTCCGGCGAATCCGGGCTTGTTCAAGTTAATCCTCCCGTCGGGCCGATTGCAGGCGCCGCCCGATCACTCCCCGGAACAGGTGCGGATCAGGAAATTCACCAGCACCACCACGGCGACCCCGCCGAACCACGTCAGCCCCGAATTCTCATTACTGGACGCCTTGGCCTTGGAGGGCACCGGCAGATTCCAGCGCTTCCGCAGCTTGCCCACCTTGCCCTTCGTCCACGGCTGGTGGCTGGCCAGGACACGCTCGCCCTTCTCCCGCAGGCGCTTCATCGCGAAGTCGTCGGGATAGCGGGTGAAGAAACCGAGCGACGTGCGGGCAAGCTCGGCCGCCTCCCCATCGCGTCCCTCCGCGGTTGCCACGATCGCCTCCGCGAGCTGGGCGGAGTGGCGGTAGTAGTCGTTCGTCAGGCTCGGCTCGAATTGCTCCAGCGCCTCCTTCGCCTCCGGGATGCGGCCATCCAGAGCGCATCCCAAGGCCAGCCCGGCGCGCAAGGCCGGGGCATTGTGGCTGGCGGGAAAGCGCGCGAGCCCGGCGCGGCGCACCTCCACCGCCTGCCGCAGCAGCGTGTCGATATCACCGGTGCAGGCTTCGTAAAGCGCCGCTAGGTTCACCAGCGTGTGGCCCTCCAGATCCTTCTCGCGGCGCTGCCAATCGCCAAGCCACTCGGCCCCGTCATTCCCCATCGAGGCTTCGAGCAGGGCGCTACCCATGGCATTCCACAGCGCCCCGTGACCGTGCAGCTCGGCGCGGTGATCCTTGCGACCCCATGCCTGCAACAGATCGTGGCGGCGGTGCTTGCCGGCATGGCCGATCAGCCAGCGCCACGCCTGAATGCGGCTTTCGCTACCCAGCGGCTCGCGGGTGATCCAGCGGACGCTCTCGGTCCACTGCTTCTTCGGCGGCAGGTGCTGGAGGAAGGCGACCAGCGCCCCCGGCGCAGCCACCGGCCCGTTCTTGAGCTGCTCGCCCAGCCAATTCCCCCACGCGACCTCGCGACCGGCGCGCTGGAACAGATTCCCAATCCAGCCGAACAGGTCCGACCCGGCCTCCGGGTCCGTCAGCAAGCTCTCCGCCTCCTTGAAGGCCCCGGACAGATCGCCGCGCTTCAGCGTCAGCTCGATCGCATCGCCGGTGACCTTCGAGCCGCCGACGTAGTGGCGCAGCAGCGCGATGGTGGCAGCCGCCTGGTCGAATTCTCCGCGAGCCATCTGCATGTCGGCAAGCTGGCGGCCGGCGAAAAGATACTCCGGGTCCAGCGCCAGTGCGCGGCCGTAGGCCTCCATCGCCGCGGTGTCGTTTGCCAATTCCCGCTCCGCCTGGCCCAGGAAGCCGAGGGCAATGGTCGAGCGCGGCGCGTGGCGCGACCACGTGCGGGCGAGATCGCGCAGCCGCGGCCAATCCGCGCGACGGTTCAGCCAGCCGGCCAATTCGCTGCTGCCCCACCCGTAGTCAGGCTCGCGTTCCAGCAGCGACTGCATCGCGGCGATTGCTTCCACCGGCCGGCCCGCCCGCATCAGGATCCACGCCCGGCGGCCCTCCAGCTCGCGCGGCGGCGCGGCTTCACCCGCGATGGCCGCGCAGGCAGCCATCGCCTCATCGTGCTTGCCCTGCTCGCACAGTTGATAGGCCAGTTGATCCCGCAGCCCTTGGTCGCCGGGCGAAAGCTCAAGCCCGCGGCGAATCGCGGCGATGCTCTCCTCGCTCCGCCCGAGCTCGTCCCACACGCTCAGGGCGACCGGCCACCACGACCGCCGGTGACCGTGGCGGAGGCTCGCCTCTTGCAGCCGCGCGATGACTTCCTCCTCCCGCCCGTCCGCCTTCGCCCAACGAGCCTGCGCATCCCAGCCCCATGAATAGAACGGGCAATTCTCGGCAGCCTTGATCAGCAGCGCCAAGCCCTCGTCGCGGCGGCCGGTGCGGCGCAGGAAATCGGCGAGGCAGCCGTAATTCGCGCCGGTCAGCGGCTCCAGCAGCAGCGCCCGCCGTAGCACCGCCTCCGCTTCCGCCAGGCGCCCGAGCCGCTCCAGCACCTCGGCATGCTGCCGCGCCGCCTCGTCCCAACCGGGCGACAGGTCCACCGCCACCGCGATCGCCTTCTCTTCCTCGGCGTGCCGGCCGGCGGCGTGATGCACCTTGGCCAAATCCAGCCACGCGCGCGGCAGCAGCGAGAAATTCTCCGTGAGCGTCGTCGCCGCCGCCATCGCCTCGCCATCGAACCGCATCCGCAGCGCCTGCTCGACCCGCGCCGACCACGTCTGCCACAGGTCCGGCCGCTCGCGGCAGAACTCCTGGAGGTCGCCCAGCAGCACCGGCGGCGCCACGAATCGCCACGCCAGCTCCTGATAATCCGGCACGATCTCGCCATTCGATACCTGCCGGCGCATCTCCGCATTGATGAAATGCAGCGTCTCCAGCGAGGCGGCCCGGTCGCTCGCCAGCTCCATCAGCTCGCGCGCCGCCCATGTGTAATCGATGTCGATCCGCAGTGCCTCCATCAGCGCCGTCCTCGCCTCGTCATTCCTCCCGAATTCCCGCTGCACGGTGGCGAGAATGCCGAGTGAAAGCGGATCGCGCGGGTCGAGCGCCCCGGCCTCGTGGACGTCGGCCAGCGCCTCGTCCTTGCGCCCCACATCCAGCCGCCGCAGCGCCCGCTCCCGCCACGCCCAGCGGTCGCGCGGGTCGCGCTCCAGCAATTGATCCAGCGCCTGCAATGCCGCCTCCGGCCTGCCGCGCCGCCACTCTGCCGCCAGCGCCCACAGGCCGGTCTGCCCCGGGTGCTTCGCCAGCGCGCTGTCTAACAGCGCCATCGCGGCGGTCTCCCCTTCCTCCTCCGCCGTCAGGCGGACGAGCCCGCGCCAGGCATCGACCGACAACGGCTGGATCGCGAGCAGGCCGCGCCAGCGCAGGATCGCCAGCCGCCGGTCGCCCGTGAAACCCGCGATCTGCCCGGATTTCCGCAGCCACCTGGCCTCCGGCACCTTGCCCCGCGCGGCCTCGATCCATGCCAGCCCGCGCTCGCGAAATTCACCGCCCCAGCCGGCCATCATCCCGCCGGCTTCCAGCAACAGCTCGCCATCGTCCGGCCGCGCAGCCCGTGCCTCCTCCAGCACCGCCGCGGCTTCGCGGTCATTGCGGGTGGCATCCAGGCAAGAGGCCAGCGTGATCCATGGCCCGGCGTCCTTGCGACCGTGGATCCGCACCCGCTCGCGCAGGAATTCCAGTCCTTCCGCCGTGCGCTTGAGGACGCGGCACGTGTCGAAGTAGGCGCGCGAGTAGCCCTCGAAATCCGGCGACAGCGAGGCCGCCGCGCGCCGCAGGTCGATCGACTCCGCATGGCGGTGCTGCTTGTCCCGGCAACGCGCCAGGCTTTCGTGGCAACGCCCCGAACTCCGCTGGCGGCGCAGCGCGCGCTTGAGGAAATGCGCGGCCAGCGGCAACTCCCGGGCGTCCTGCAGCAGCAGCTCGCCCAGCTCCGAGGCGAAGACCGCGTCGCCCTTCGGCACCGCCTTCTCCAGCAGCGCCCGCTGCTCGCCTCGCCGGCCGAGGCAGGCTAACAAGTACGACTTCCGTAGTAGCAGGTGCCCGTGGTCCGGTGCCCGCTCGAGCAACGCCTCGGTCGCCGCCAGCTCGCGTGGCCAGTCTTGCAAATACGCCGCCACCCGGGCCTCGCCCTGTAGCGCGAGCATGCTGCCGGGGGCCACCGCCCGCAGCGTGGTGAGAGCCGCATCCACCTTCCACCGGTCGTGCCCGTCCAGCGCGATGAGCAGGTGATGCGTCGCCTCGTAGGCTGCCTCGTCCGGCAGCAGCAGGCCATCGAGCCGCGCCGCCTCCTCCACCGGCACCAGCGTCATCCCGCGCGGGCCATCGATCGGGTGATCCTTGATCAAGCCCTTCAGGATCATTTCGCCGAAGTGCCGCTCGGTGGGATCGCGCAGCAGGATCACGCCGGTGCGATCGTCATAGCCGATGCACGCCTGCATGTGCGCACCCGTGGTCCACTGCGTGGTCAGCGTGAATGGCAGCCCTCGGTCGATCAGCCCGCGCAGGGTCTCCGGCGTCAGGCGAAACTCGCGAGCGATGAAGCCGTGGCCTTCCGCCCACACGCGCTCCTTGTGCCAGGGCGTGCCCTCATGGCAGATCGCGTCGGCGATCTCCAGATGATCGTGCTTCTTCCCCCAATACGCCGCCAATGTGGCCAGCGTCGCCGGCGCGCAGGTCATGCGGTGCTGGCGCGTGAAGGGCACGTCCAGCTTCACCCGCTTGCGCTCGCGCGCGCCCGGTTCGCGCAGCGTCTTCGCGATGATCTTCTGGAAGCCCTCGCCCTTGCGATCGCACAACTCCAGACAGCCATCGATGTCCCCGGCCATGTAGAGGAAATCCGCCCGCCGTCCGGCCGCCCACTTCTTCCACGACTCGCCCGCCAGCGGCGAAAGTCGCTCCGCTTCATCCAGGCACCACAAGGCCTCTGCGTGGTTCTCCCGCTCGCTGTGGATCGTCTGCATCCGCAACGCGAACGCCGCCTGCTGCGCCCCCCGATGCGTCTCTAACAAAAGCGCCAGCGCCTCGTCATCCCGACCCATATGGATCAACAGGTCCGCGCACTGCAGCACCGAGGATCGATAGCGTGGCTTGAGCTGCCGCGCATGCTCGGCCGCCTCCAGCGCCTCCGCATAGCGGTCCTGCGCTTCCAGCAGACCGGACCGCTGGACGTGCAACCATGAGTCCTCCGGATCCAGCTCCAGCGCGCGGGTGATCTTCGCATGCGCCGGGGTGAAATCCCGCAACGCCGAAAGGCTCCACGCCTGATACGCCAGCAGCTCCGCGCGCGACTCATCCGGCATGTCTCCCTTCAGCCGGCCATCGATCTCTGCCATCATCTCCTGCGGCGTGTGCCAGGCCGTTCGCGGGAACAGCGCGCGGAAATACCACGTCGGGTGACTGCGCTCCGCCCGCCAGTTCAGCCAATCGAGCGCCTGCCCCAGCCGGGCATCGCCCAAGTGCGTCGCCAGCGCCGCCGCCTGCCGCCGGGCCTCCCCGTGCGGCCAAGCCGCCAGCGCCACGCCCGACTCCTGCGCGACCTGCCACGCATCGAGCATCCGCCCGTCTTCCATCGCCGCCTTTATCCCGGCAGTCACCATCGACATTTCCCGCACTCCACTCATCTTATCTTGATATCAACGTTCCCTAAACCTCACCGGCAGAACGGGCGTTTGGCGAGCCGAAAGGCGGAGCGTGGGCCGAGTGCCCGACAAGCTGGGTGCGCGGGCCGCTGGCCCGCCGAAGCACCTGACCGTTCCGCCTCCCCTTCCGCTCCGCCCGAGTCGTCGGAGACCCGGACTGCGGCAGCTCCCCAAGGGTCATCTCCTTAAGAAAGAAAACGCGAAGCCCACTCACCCCGGACAGCCATGCTCACTCCGGCTTCTCACCGGGGCCGGGCTCCACCTTCGGGGTCTCCGGCTTGGCTCCATCTTCAATGTCCCGGGGCTCGTTCTTCGTCTTGGTCATGGCGACGACCTTCAACTGCCCTTCGACGGGCTCGATCACAAAGTGGGTGACACCGGAGTAGAGCTTTCGCCTCAGGACGGATTCGACTTCGGCGTCGGCGTGAAATTCATCGCCCTCCTTCTCCACCTTGATGCCCTTGATGGTGGTCTCCACCTCCTTCAGTCCGGCACCAATCCCTCTCTTCCGGCCCTGGTCGAGCATGCGCTCATAAAAGACCGCGGGCTGAATCGCCCATAGTTCTTCCGGGGTTTTGGCCTCCAAGGCCTCAAGCATCTCCGTGACGGCGGCGCGGTTGTCATCGTTCACGCCGGCGGAGGTCGTGGGGACCTTCGCGCTCTTCAGAATTCGGGTCTGAAGTTCCACCAAGGTCTGCGGGTGATACATCGCCACGACGGTCTACCACTCCTGGGCGTGGGTGGCGGCGAAGTAGTCGCGGACCAGTTTTTTCACCTCCTCCTCGGTGTGGGCAAGCACCGGGCTCGACCAAGTGACGAGAAAGGCGATGCAGCAGGCGGCGAGTTTCATGAGGACAATGGGATGATACAGATCACGGCCTCCGTCTCCCAGCGGGAATCGCGCGAAACGCGGCCACGATTCTTTAGAAAGGTACGGGCACTTCAGCAGCCATGGATCCCCGGCCCGGAATCCAGACGCCAGGCCCTCACCTTTACAAAATTAAGGAGCCGCAGCGGTGACCTTGCCACGGCAGATCATTCGCCTTCCCGCCGCACCGGAGGCGATGTCGGCCTTTGGAATCTTCCGCCGGAAGTGGGGCCCGAGCCAGTTGCCCGTATTGTTCCGTACCCAGCCCTGCGGCGGGTCGCCAGAGTAGATCTCCATCCGGTAATCCAGGGTCGGCAGGAAGCGGGTCGTTTCTAGGCACTGGTGGGTGGCCGTCTCATACGCACGGACACCCCGCCGCAGATCGGCATGCGCCGGGTGGCTCAGGTAGGCCATCTCGCTGAAATTGTCCGCACCGTCACGATCGGGATCGCCCCCGCTGCTTTGGGCGAGGTTGCCGAAGTACGTCGTCTCCCAATCGTCGTAGAGCCCGTCGAGATCTTGATCCCATCCGCTCACCCGGGTGGAGAGCGTGACACCCCTGCCGAAAAAACGCGTGGCGGGCACCCAGTTGTCCATCATGCGGGGCGATGGCTCGGACGGACGCAGCAGCCGCTCGAATTCCTCCGCCAGCTTGTTGTAGAAGGTCATCTCCCGCGGAGTCAGGAACCGCTCCACCGATTCCACGACGAAGAGGATATTGAAGTGCTTCTGACCCTCCAGCACATCCGCCACCGGCTTTCCATGCACCGCGATCAGGTCTTCGACCGAGAAGTTCGCGACAATCTCTTCGGGCAAGATCGGAATCTTCGCGGGCCCCCGATCCCAGGGAAAGGTGGTGGTGCTGTCGTAAGCCATCAAGGGACCGACTTCGGAAGGCGGACAGAAACCGGCGAAGTAGCGCTCCACCGCCGGCATTTCGCGGACAATCTGGCTGCCAGACGAGTCCGTGTTCACCAGCCATCCCGGTCCATCACTTCGCGGCACCCACTCGAAGCCGCCCACCAAGCTGTTGATATTGCTGAAACCGTGCCAGTGCCCTGGGTCTCTTTTCAGCTTTCCAAAGCTCGCATCGGAGATCCCCGCGGCCCATTGATGGGTGAGCTCATGGAGCACGTTGTTCATGAAGATTCCCCGGGTGGCCGTGTCGATCTGGCTCATTCCAAGCAGCCTTCCTGCGCTGCCGTAGGTTGCCGGTTGATTGATCTGCGGCATCCCGGTACCGGCGGAAGAGCTCTGGGCGTGGATGTGCATGCCCGCAAAGTAGTTCGCCGAGGTCGAGATCGCAGGAGTCCGCTCCGCATGCATGCTCGAGAGCAGGAGGATGAAATCGTAGTTGTCCCCCACTTGCCCGATCACCTTTTTCACCGTCGCCTGCATCTCCGCGACGTTGTTGGCCCCGATGCCGCGCAGTTGATTCTGAAACGTCGGCTTGCTGCTGCGGACATTCAGCAAGTGGGAGGCGATCTGGAAATCGCTGCCGGCGGTTTTGAGCGGAGTGAGTCCCGCTGAGCTGATGACTCCTACCTCGGGAGAGGTGAGAATCGAGGTTTCGCTCCCGTCCGTCTCGACGATATGGATCGTACTGCACGTCACGAAGGTCAGGCCGGGCAGCGATTCCCCGGGTGGCTGGGATCTGTAGTTGAAAGATGGCGACAACTGAACCGGGACGAAGGGCGAACTGGTGTAGATGCGGTCGCCGGCCACCGCGTCGCCGTTTTGACCATCGTCGGAAAAGTCGGTCCTGAAGAGCGGGTCATTGGAAGTCAGATAGGGGAAATAGACACGCCTCGCCGACCTTCCCAGATTGACCCTGATTCGATAGGACTCGGACCCGTCGGATCGCACCACGTTGGGGAACACTTCGTAGTACTGGGCATTGGCCGGTGCCACGATCGCCTGGGGGCCGAACCCTATCGCTTCCCCGCCCGGCAGAGACATTCCGGCGCAGTTGCCACAAGTGAGGGGCTCCACCTCCGCTACGGTCTGATCCAGAGGGAGCACCCCCAGGACGACGAGCGCAATCAGGGCCGGGAATGAATAATGTGCATGCAATGTATTTACTTTGAATGCCCGGAAGGCGGTGGTGTAAAGGAAAACTTGGTGACTCTATCAACCCGCCCGGGGGCGGAGGTGCCCTCCACGCCGACGATGGCTTTGCCCATCAACGCTGCAAGAATCCACCTCAATTCTCCTCGAAGCCGCTCACGATCCACTCGTGGCGGGTCGAGTTCAGGGCGGTGCCGCAGTATTGGCAGGTCACGTCGAGCGTGTCGCCGACGCGGCCGCCGCAGGCGGAGCACTGGTGCTGATAGAGCGAGCCCTTCTCCGGCACGGCATCGATGTCGCGCTCCAGGGTGAGCGTGAAGTCGCGGCGCCGTGGCCCGGCATCGAGCAGGGCGAGGCCTCCCGCCGGCAGCAGCCCCGCGCGCTGCATGCTGGCGGATAGCCCCACGTCGCAACGGTGCACCGCTCCCTGCTGGCCCACATTGAGGAGCACGCATTCATTGAGATAGATGCGGTGGAAAATCGAGCCATGGTCCGGGATCTTCGCGGAAAGGCCTGCGAAGAGTTCGTCGGTCACGAAACGGCGGACGGAGGCGGGATTCCGCGTGGCGTAGGCCGTCATGATCTGCATGAACGCATTGCTGGCCTTGTCCTCCACGACCTGTCGCGAGAAGTCCGGGCACTTGCCAGCCACCGCCGCCATGGCTTCCTCCAGCTCCGGGGATACGAGCGGGGTCATCCGGGAGCCGATATCGTAGTCCGCTTCCTGGGTGATCTCGGCCAGCACCCAATCAAAGTCGCCGCTATTCACCAGCACCTGGCAGTGGGTGCAGCGGCACAACTCGCCCATGTCCGCGGGCAGCTCCGCGGCGCAGGAGGGGCAATTCTTGTCCGAGACGATATCGAAGCCGGAGTCCGCTGCGCCGCGCTTGCGGATGAAGGACCAGTGTTCGATGAAGGGGTCGTGGCTTTCCGAATTCATCGAGGGGTCCAGCTCGCAGGTGAAGGAGTCGGACATGGCGGCGGAAATCCACACGTCGATCACATCGAATGCGCCATCGATGCGGTAGTCGATCGGGTGCGCGCCGAAGACTTGGATCTCATCGAGCACGTTGCGCTGCTTCAGCAGCTCCATCATGCGGAACTGGGTGGCGAAGCGCTGGTACATGCCATCCGAGAGGAAAGGCCGGACGCTCGAGAGGTCCTGCTCCGTCCACGCCCGCTGGATCTTCATGAAGGCGGAGCGGACCTTGGCCGCGAACGCGCCGGGATCGAAATCGGGATGGGCGTGGAGGAATTCATCCAGGCCACGGGGCCCGTTGATCGGAGCGGTCCGGATCCTGGACCGCTCCCGCTCCGTGGGCGGGGGAAAACGGGCAGCCATCGACCTGCGGTGAAGAATCACGGCCGCGACCGCCACGCCGACGCCGATGGTGAGGAGCACGAAGGTGAATTTCAGCGAACCCGACCCGGAAGTTCCGCGGCTGCCCGAGGAACCATAGGAAGATCCTCTGGACGACGAACCACCGCTGTAGTTGCTGCGGTAGCTACTCCTGCCACTGCTCTTGCTTCCGGAGCTTCTGCTACCACTGCTCCTGCTGCCCGAGCTCTTGCTACCGCTGCTTTTGCTACTGGTGCTGCCACCCCCTGCCCCACCGGCGCGCGCGGCGGCATCCTCAGAAATCCCGAGTCCCAGCCACAGCAGCAAGCCCAGGAAGGCAGGCAGGCAAAGGAGCGCGGACCGGGGTTTCATTTTGTGCGGCAGGCCATCTTTTGCTACGGCGCTCCCGCTACCGCAAGTTCCGCCGATAGGATGCACCTTCACGCGGCTTGCCAGCTTAAGCTGTTAAGGACTGTTGGGGGGTAGGAGTGCTTTTGAGAAGCTTTGGTTTCCCAGTTCGCGGCGGGCATGATAGGCACACCATAGATCGCAGCAGTTTAGCTTATGCTCCCCCTCCCTCCCTCCCCGTTGGGCGATTCCGCATCGCATCGTCGTCGGCCTGTCACTTCGAGCAAGAAGGATAAGGATAAGGGCGCAGCAGAGTACGCGAATACCAGCGCGCGGATGAGATCGTTTGCCTGGATGCTTTCCGTGATCCTCGCGACGTTATCGCTGCTCACGGTGCCCGTGCAGGCGCAGGGAAAAAAGCCGCCGCGCCCCGCCCGCGGCTTGATCGTGATCTTCGATGGCACCAAGACGAAAGCCTACGCCGAAGCCTATGAATATGCGGAGCTGATGTTGGACGGCTCCGGCTTCAAGGTGACCGGGACCAATGGGGCCACCGTCTCCGGCCCCGCGGGTCATGTCGTGGCGAAGGTCGACTACGGGCGGCAGGATATCGATCAGATGCTCGCCGAGGCCGAAAAGATCTCCGCATTCTACAAGAAAGCCGAGCCCATCCTAAAGGTGCGCATTCCCCAGCTCCGCGAGCTGGCGAAGAAGAAGGCCGAGCTGGCGAAGAATGCCCCGCAGCCGGCTCCCGCCCCCGCTATCGCACCCGTGGTGCCAGCGCCTGCACCGGGTCAGAAGCCCGCACCCCTGCCACCCGGTGACCCTGCCCCCGCCCCGGCGGCCGCGGTCGTGAAGGCAGATCCCGCCGCTCGTTACGAGACCCCCGGCTTGGCTCCCGCGGCCCGCATCTCGGCCCTCGCCGACCTAGCCATGAATCCCTCGCCCGAGCACCTGCCCTTGCTCATGACGGCGTCCAGTGACCCGGATCGCGAGATCCGCCGGTGGGCCTTCCGCGGCATCGGCAAGCTCAAGTCCCCCGAAGCCTTTGCGGCCCTTGCGGAAGCGCTGAAGATGCCCGGCCGCGATCCCGGCGACTACCTCGATATCATCAAGCAGTACGGCAAGCTCGCGCTCTCTCCCAAGGAGGACCTCTCGATGCTGGGGCTCAAGGCCCTCACCGACATCATGGCATCCGCCGAGGCCTCGGACGCGATGAGGAACCGCGCGCAGGAAGACATCACCGTCTGCTGCACCAATGGCGGTGCCTGGGTCCGTCCCTATCTGGAGCCCCTCGATCTCGCCGGCCTCGACGAGATCAAGAAATACTGGGCCGCCGCCGACGCCGCGAAGGCGAAGCTGGAGGAGGAACGCCTCGCCTTCAATGACCAGGACCGCCGCGTGCTGGTCACCTTTGCCATCGGCGGGAAGGCCAAGTTCGGCGCGGACGGCCTGATCATGGAGGATGCCGTGAAGGGCCGCATCCCCGAGCTGGTAGCTGAGATCGAGACCGAAACCAGGGCGATGAGCAAGGCCACCCGCACCTGGGCCCCCACGCACAAGCGGAAGATCGAGATCCTCCAGAAGGAATTGAACACCCTCCGCAGCGGCGATCCGCGCACGATGGGCTTCTACCAGATGGACATCCTCGCCGACCTCGATGTCGCCGTCGGCAAGCTCCGCAAGGGCACCCGGGTCGTCGCGAACATGGGCGCGAGCCTCGCCTTCTCCGAACCCGGCCGGAACGAGTACTACGTCGGCTACACCCGCTACGAGGAGGCGGACTACTCCGCGAATATCTTCGGCGCCTTCCTCGGCCTCGCCGCCATGGCCTACGAGGAAGCCAAGACCCGCCCCGCGATCCAACACGCCGAACGCATCGAGGCGATGTTCAAGCAGCTCTCCCCCACCGCCCAAACCATCCTCGCCACCCGCTACCAGTGGTCAAAGGAAGCCTACCTGCGGGAGGAGTAGGCCCAGCCGCGCCAACCGACCCGGCCCCTCCCGGAGGCCAAAGCAATTAGCCGGAGACCCCGACCCATTCACCTCCGCCCCAGCAGTCGGAGACCCGGAATGCGGCAGCCCTGCTGCCGCTCGAAGCCAGCAGCCCTGCTGCGGGGAAGCACCTAGGTGCATGCTCTACTGATGCAAGTCCGCCCAACGGACACGCGGGCACGGCCGAACATCATCTAACAGCCTCGCGCCCCGGAAGCGCCGGTCGCTTGTCCCTCGTAGCCCGCAGGGCGAAGCGGGATCAGACCGGCCCGAATGGCCCTTCAATGCGTTGCAGCAGGCCGACCCTCTTTGCTACGGCGCTCCCTCCACCGCAAGTTCCGCCACTGGCGGCGCGACGAGGGATCGGCTTCATGCATGAAGCGCGCACCGAGAACCGGCGCGAACATGCGGGCCGTGTCGGCGATCGACGGGTCGCTGATCCGATGGCACTCGGCACGGGTGCGGGCTTGCGCGGAAGCCCTGGTGCTGCCAAACAACCGGGTGGAAAACCCTGTCAGGTACGGTGTCT
Organism: Luteolibacter arcticus; assembly: GCF_025950235.1. Classification (NCBI taxonomy): domain Bacteria; kingdom Pseudomonadati; phylum Verrucomicrobiota; class Verrucomicrobiia; order Verrucomicrobiales; family Verrucomicrobiaceae; genus Neoluteolibacter; species Neoluteolibacter arcticus. The sequence continues at coordinate 394,782 of NZ_JAPDDT010000005.1, forward strand.
TGTTTCTCACACTTCAAGAACCCGGCCGGGCAGGGTTTTCTAACAGATTTCTCAACGACGGGCAGGGCAAATTTAGTGCCATTCGGGACAGGCATTTCAATGCTCCGGCGTTCGCGGCGTTCGCTGCCTCGAAATGCTATGCATGCTGTAATTACGCGCCCAACGTTACCATAGGCCGGCCATCCGCACCTTGCACCGCTGTCACCCGAAAGATCCATGTGCAAGCAGACATGCCTCGCTGGCCACCCCTATTTCCTTCACAATCTAGTGCACCTGACTTAGACGACACTCATGAGAATCCTCCCTCTCGCAAGCATCCCCCTGCTATTCCAGGCGAACTGTTCCGCCCAAGTTTACCTGCAAAGTATTTGGCAGAATTCAGAGGTTTTTGCCGAAGCGTCGAATGGCGTTGAGCTGCGAAGGTACTCCGACGGCGGTACATGGGGGGTGGCCAAGCCAGCATTTCTCGCAGGATACGCGGAAGTGGGCCTAGTGTCGCCTCCCCCATACGCACTCGCGTCGATGGCCGCCAGCCAGACCGTCCATCTTGCGACCGGCTCCTACCCGTCTGATCCGGGCCACATCTACTGTGACGGCGAAATTCGTGGATTTGGCAACGGTCCCCACCGTCCCTTCAGCGGCATGATAGAACTACGGTTTCGAATCCTGGTCTCGGGTGACGACCAATACATTCTTTTCACTGATGATGAACTCGGCGTGGTGAACCCAGGGCCCGTCGGCACCACCGAGCTGTCGCTCCAGATCGGAAATCAGGGATTCGCTCCATCTCCAGATCCCCAACAACTCAGCCCCGGGCTTCATTTCGGCCGCCTCTCGATTTTGGTCCACGAGTCGGTGGGGGTATCTGAATCAGTAAACGTCCGCACTGCGAAGTGGAGGTATCTCCTCAAGTTCAGCACCCTGATCCCGGCTCTAGGGTCGCAACAAAAGGTGCCGCTTCCCCCGGATGAGATCGTTTTCACGCCCACCAACGCTAACCTTCCCAGTTCGCGGTTTATCAACAAACGGAGCATCACCTGGTTCAGACGGGGTGCCACTTCAGCCGATCCCCGGGTCGCGAGTGGATTTTCATTCGTTGCGGATCCCGGAACCTATTTCTCAACGATCGTCGCCGCGCCGGTTGGATTTGAAGCACCTTTTCACGTCCATGTGGACGGCGTGAAGATCGGGGAAGTCCAAGAAGGCAGGTCCTTCGACCTCGCGGCGAACGCCGGAAAGCAGGTGAGTTCGTTTGAACTTCGAAATGTACAGCCCTTCGTCCCGCGGGATTCCACCACGGATTTCCCCATCATGCTTTCCTTCGAGAATGCTACGGGGTCGTTTAGCATGACCCCCATTGAAGGCCCTTGGGTTGACCTGAAGCCTCTCCAGGGTGGCAGCTTTGAAATAGGATGGGGCGGAACACTCAAATCCTCCCCGGACTTGGCCGGATGGGAAATCGAGACACCGGCGAGCAACCCCTTCATATGGATTCCGGCCCCGGGCGACTCCAAGAGATTCTTCAGAGCCGAAACGGAATAAAAAGGGTCAGTTCAGAAACCGCTAAAATGCCTGGTCCCTTATAAAGAAAATAATCCGGGCGGGGTTTGCTTGGGCGGGCGGCTGAGCCGATCAGTCAAACTACAAACTAAAACAGCCGCCGGAATCCCGGCGGCCGTCGTTACTTGAATGAATGATGGTGAGTCGGCTCGTCGTGAGTCGGCTAGCTCACTCCACTCAGCCTGCGAAATTCTCGCTGGCGACGTCCCAGTTCACCACGTTCCAGAAGGCGGTGATGTAGTCGGGGCGGCGGTTCTGGTAGTTGAGGTAGTAGGCGTGCTCCCAGACATCCAGGCCGAGGACCGGGGTGCCTTCGACGCCGGCGATGGCCTTGCCCATCAGCGGGGTGTCCTGGTTCGGCGTGGAGCCGATCGAGAGGGAGCCATCGGCGCCCTTGAGCAGCCAAGCCCAGCCGGAGCCGAAGCGCGTGGTGGCGGCCTTGCCGAAGGCTTCCTTGAACGCATCGAAGGAGCCGAAGGCCTTGTCGATGGCGGCGGCGAGGTCGCCGGACGGGGACTTGGCACCGCCGGGGGCGATGACCTTCCAGAAGAAGGAGTGATTGACGTGACCGCCGCCGTTGTTGCGAACCGGGCCGCGGATGTCCTCGGGCACGGAGCCGAGGTCGGCGATGAGGTCTTCGACGCTCTTGGCCTCGAGGTCGGGCTTGCCGGCGATGGCGGCGTTGAGATTGGTCACGTAGGCATTGTGGTGCTTGCCGTGGTGGATCTCCATGGTCTTGGCGTCGATGTGAGGTTCGAGCGCGTCAAAGGCGTATCCGAGGGGCGGAAGAGTGTGGGCCATGATGGTGAGTCGGTTTGATTTGCGTCCGCGCGGCGCGGCCGGTTACCCCGGCCGGCACGCGACGGACGGAACGATGCCGCGCAATCTGCCCGCCGCAAGGAACAATGCGAATCCGGGCGTCCGGTCGGCTCCTTGCTGGCTCGGGACGGCCGGACTTGGGGATGGGGAAACCGCGAATGGACGCCAATGGACGCGAATTGTGGGAGGAGGTTGCCCGGAGTCCGTCTTGGAACGGCGGATGGGCCGCTGATTGGGGAGGAACTGGGCCCACTTTTCAGGCGGGTTGGCGTTTCAAGTTTAACCGCGAAATCACGCGAAAAAGCGCGAAATCTAAAGGCAGGAGAAGATTCCCGATTCTGACAGATTTCGCGTATTTTCGCGCGATTTCGCGGTTCGATTTCTTCGCCCGGGCAAGGCTTCAACGGCTTGATCCCGAAGCAAAAAGCCAGAACGGCAATCCCAACGTATTCGGATACCGAGCGGCAAAAGCATGGGATCCCATTCGCGTCCCTTGGCGTCCATTTGCGGTTTTCAAAATCTTGGCGTCTTGGCGGTTCAATCACCCACCCATCCCCGGCCTCCGCGCTTTCTCTGCGGCCTCCGCGCCTCCGCGGTTCGTTCCCCGCATCAGTCCCCCGCCTTTCATCCACCACCTTGCCTTTCCTTGGCGACCTTTGCGTCTTGGCGGTTCAATCACCCGCCCATCCCCGACCTCCGCGTTCTCTCTGCGACCTCCGCGTCTCTGCGGTTCGTTCCCCGCACCAGCCGTTCCCGTCGATTCGCAGTTCAAATTTCCCGAACGCGATTATTGCGGTAGCCCCCGTTCTGGCCTCCCCTCGCTCAACCCAACCCGATTTCCCTTCCGCCCTGCCATGCCGCCCGAACTCGAAGCCGCCCTGCCGTGGATCCTCAGCGCCCTCGCCGGGGCCTTCTTCGGCTGGCTGATCACCGTACTGGCCCTGTCCGGCCGCAAGGCGCGGTTTGAAGAGCAGATCAAGAGCGAGGAGCGCCGCGCGACCGAGCTGGAAGCCCGCCTGGTGGCCACCGCCGCCGAGGTCACGGAGCTGGAGCAGAGCGGCCAGATCTTCCGCACCCAACTCGCCGAGGCCCGGACGCGGCTGGAGGAGGAAACCAAAGCCGCCGCGGAGAAGCAGGCGCTGCTCGATCGCGCGGAGCAGCGGCTTTCCGATACCTTCAAGGCCCTCTCTGCGGATGCGCTGAAGTCGTCCTCCGAGCAATTCCTGCAACTGGCGAAAACCTCCCTGCAATCCCACACCGAGGAAGCCAAGGGCGATCTGGAGAAGCGCCGCATGGCGATCGAGAACCTGGTCAAGCCGGTGGCCGAGTCGCTGGGGAAATTCGAGAGCCGCATCGGCGACATCGAGAAGGCCCGCGAGGGTGCCTACGCCGAGCTGAAGACCCAGGTGAAGACGCTCGCGGAAGGCCAGCTCGGCCTGCAGCGCGAGACCGCCCAGCTCGTGAAGGCGCTGCGCCAGCCGACCGGCCGTGGCCAGTGGGGAGAAATCCAGCTCCGCCGCGTGGTCGAGCTCGCCGGCATGCAGGAGCACTGCGACTTCGAAACGCAGACGACCACCACGAATGACGAGGGCAAGCGCTTGCGGCCGGACCTGATCGTCCGCCTGCCCGGCGGCAAGACCATCGTGGTGGACTCCAAGACGCCGATGGATGCCTACCTCGACGCGCTGGAGGCGACCGAGGACAGCGTGCGGGAGGAAGCGCTGCACCGCCACGCGCGGCAGGTGCGGACGCACATCACCCAGCTATCGTCGAAGAACTACGCGGCGCAGTTTGCCCACGCGCCGGAGTTCACGGTGCTGTTCCTGCCGAGCGAGTCGTTCTTCTCCGCGGCGCTGCAGAGCGATCCGGGGCTGATCGAGCGCGGGGTGGATCACGGCGTCATCCTTGCCACGCCCACGACCTTGATCGCGCTGTTGCGCGCGGTCTCCTACGGCTGGCGTCAGGAAGCACTGGCGGACAATGCCCGCGAGATCTCGGCGCTCGGCCGGACCATGTACGAGCGGCTTTCCACGCTGGCAGGTCATTTCGGCAAGCTCGGCAAGTCGCTGGAGAATGCCGTGGGGCACTACAATGCGGCGGTCGGCTCCTACGAAACGCGGGTGCTCATCGCGGCGCGGAAGTTCGAGGATCTCCAGGCCGCACCGGAAAATACCACGCTACCGGATCTGGTGCCGATCGAGCGCGCGCCGCGCTTGCCGGTAGGCTCGGTGGCGGATTCGCCCGTGGAGGCAAGTGTCCCCACGGCAACGAATCTCCCATCGGCAGCCGACTTGTTAGGCCCGGCCGACGATTTCGCGCTCGCGCCGGACCCGAAGGACAAGGCGCTCTCCGCAGCATCGGATTTGCGATCGGCGCTGGGAGAGTGAGGAGGTGTCCGCCTTCCCCGGAGGGGAAGCAGCCAGTAGCCGGGGGTAAGCGGAGCGCCACCCCCGGATAAAAGACGCGACGGAGGGAACCCCGGATGGGGTTCAAGCCGGGCATGAACAACGGACGCGCCCGACATCCTCGTTTTCGTACCGACTTGATGAGGATTGTTAGACGCCGCGGTGCTCCCAGCCCGGCTGGAATCCCCTCCGGGATTTCTTGCGCGTTCCTTGGGTCCGGTGGTCTTCGCCGCTGCGCGGCTGCGACCACCGGCTACTCGCTGGGATCCCTCCGGGATCCGGCCAGGTGGGACCAAGCCACCGCGCCTACGGATAACTTACAGCGTCATCCATATCCGGGCTTAACGCACCCATCACCACTCGATATTCGGCGTCATCTCGTGCTTCTTGGTCGCGGATAGCGAGCAGGAGATATAGAGCTGGCCGACGGGCGGGAAGGTATCGGGGCGTTCGCACTCATAGGTGCCGCCACCGATGCACAATTCGTCGCCTTGAATGGCGGAGAACTGGGTCTCGGTGATGTAGCCCTTGGAGAACATGTGGGCGGCGATGTCCTGGGTGCCACCTTCGGCATAGGGCATGCCTCCGGGGTTGTACCCATAGAGATTCTGGTACGAGCGGACGGAGGTCTGCACGTTGCGGATGTTCATGATGCAGCCGGTGCGGTCGGCACCATTTTTCCAGGCGCGGGCACCGAGGAACAAGACGGAGGTCAGGGCGAGGAGTACGGCGATCACTACGGTGAGTTCCAGTAGCGTCATGCCATTCCGTGCCGAAGACCGCTGGGGGGATGCGGATTTCATAGCGGGGGGATGTGTGAAACTTACCACGGAATGCACCCCGCAACATCACGTGATCGCGGAAGACGGTCTTTCCGTAGAAAGACGTTCGTGAGAATGCCGGAGCCGAGGGTGCAGTCCGCTTCACCGGTGGCTTCCGCGGTGTCACCACCGCGCCTGCGGATGCCAAGGTGAGCCCGCCGCGGTTGTCCGTGCTTTCCGCGTAGGCGCACTGGTGACAGTGCGGAGTGGTCCCT